>JAOZRP010000419.1 GCA_029940125.1 bacterium | reverse complement strand
CCGTCATCGGCGTAATCCCGCTGAAAATCGGCCAGCTGCCGACGGATCTGCAAAAATCTTTTCTTCATCCCCTGGAGCCACTGGAGGTGATGAGCGGCCTGCTCGGCGGTAAAGAAAATATTTTCCGGCTTCAGTGACGTTTCCAGAACCAGGCCGTGCTCCCCGGCACTCAAGGTTCCAAAGTTGCGGCAGACCTGGCACTGCACCCGGTTGCCGCCCAGAAGCTGCACGGTGTCGCTGCCACACAATGGGCAGCGCCAGGGATCGTTAACCGGAGGTGCATCGTTAAAAAAGACATTACCCAGGGCTTTAACCCGCTCCTGCTGTTCCGGCTTCTGCCACAGGGACTCGCCGGGAAGGGCACCGTAAAAAACGGCTGAACCCTGCAGATTCATCCCCAAAATCAGGGTAAAGCTGTTCAGGGCCGCTTCCGTGTACCCGGCTTCCCCCTCCAAACCCGCGGTGATAATATTGATAGCCGGTTTTCCCCGCAGGCTTTGTGAATGTCCAAACATCTGCAGACAACGGTCGAGAAATACTTTCAATACCCCGTTAGGCCCCATGAAATAGGTGGGGGAAGCAATGATCACCCCGTCAGCGGCTACCAGCTCCTGGGCCACCTGTGAAAAATCGTCTTTCTGCGGACAGTCGCCGCTTTCAAGGCAGGCATAGCACGCCTTACAGGACAGAATGTTCTTTTCCGGCAGCCGCAAAAGCTTCAACGTATGGTCTTGCGGCACGTGCCGGCAAAGTTCCTTCGCCAGGATTTCACAATTCCCCAGCTTTCTGGGAGAAGCAAGCAAAGCCAATATTTTTAGATTCTTTTTGTTTTCCATGGATTATTTCTCCTCCTGGTGTTCATCCGGAGGTTATCGTTTCCGGATGAGCTGTTAACTCTCAGCCCTTAGCTCCTGGCCAACAAGCTGTTTTCTCAATGTTTTACCGAAAGCTGACTGCTGGTTGCTGAGAGCGTTCATCGGGAAATGAACCTTTCCTGATGAACGTCTCCCATGCTTTTTTGCTACTTTTATGATACCATCGGAGAAAAGTCAATCAGATCTCCACTTTCTTTTTTTATCCGCCTCCTTTATATTATGCTCCCGACCGGAGGAAACAACACGTTATGAATACTGATGCGTTGAAAAAAATCAACATTATCCAGGGTGACATAACCCGCCTGCAGGTGGACGCCATTGTCAATGCCGCCAATGAAAGCCTGCTGGGCGGCGGTGGAGTGGACGGCGCCATTCACCGGGCCGCCGGGCCGGAACTGCTGGCTGAATGCCGCACCCTGGGAGGCTGCCGCACCGGCGAAGCCAAAATCACCGGCGGATACAATCTACCCGCCCGCCATGTTATCCACACCGTCGGCCCGGTATGGCATGGGGGAAGCAGAAATGAGCCGGAGCTGCTGAAACGATGCTATCGAAATTCTTTGCTCGTCGCCGCCGACCACAAGGTGGAAAGCATTGCCTTTCCCGCCATCAGTACCGGTGTTTACCGCTTCCCCCCTGAACTGGCCTGCCGGCTGGCCATGGAAACCGTCATCAGCACCCTTCCTCAAACCCCCGGCATCAAACAGGTCTACTTCGTCTGTTTCAGCGACAGAATATACCACCTGTACGAACAGTTGAAATCATCTGGCGGGCGTGATGTTCCTGACCGTCAGTTGAAAGACAAAAAATGACCAGGAAGCCGACAAGGAGGAAAATGCCGGCAGCCACCGGCGATGGAGTTCAGGGAGAAAATTCATCAGCGTTTTTCTGTATTTATGGCACGGATTTATCCAGAAACAATTTCTGTGGATAACCTGTGAATAAAACCAGAAATAACTACAATCATTAAGAAAATTTTCCAATCGTCACAAGTTATTGTAATCATTAACTTATTGTTTTTCCCTTTATTATCAATAAGTTGCGAGACACACAATATTTAAGCCGCCTTCTTTTAACCAGTCCATCTACTATTACCGCCATAGTGGCGAAATTGTTGATAACTTTCATGAAATCCATAATAGCAGGTGATTTTCAGGAGCATGCGGATCACCCCAAAGAGGAAACGTCTGGAATTAATTTTCCCGGCAGCAACACCCCTTACTTTAGCACCTTACGCCTGAAATGCTGTCACTCTTTTCAGTACCCCCTTGAGGGGTACAAAA
>JAOZRP010000087.1 GCA_029940125.1 bacterium | reverse complement strand
TACCCCTCAAGGGGGTACTGAAAAGAGTGACAGCCTTTCAGGGATAAGGCACTAATACTGATGATTATAAAGCCTAAAAATATTGCCGCTGCCTTGATGCTGGCGGCACTGCTGTTGGCTGCCCCGGCCCTGGGCGGCGGCTGGTCCTGGAGTGCCTGCCAGCGGCGGCTTTCACCGGCGGCGCAGCGGGTGCTGATGCAGGCCCAGGAACTGGCGGTCAAAAAAAAGGAGCAGGAAGCCCTGGCGGTGCTGGAAGCCTTTAGCCGGGATCGTTCTGGTTCTGTTCCGGCGCTGCTGGAGTTCATGGTCGGAAACCTGCAGTTTTCCCTGGATCGCTGCCAGGCAGCGGCGGCGTCCTACCAGCGGGTTGTCCAGCGGCTGCCGGAGTGCCTGCCGGCCCGGGAGAACCTGGGAATGGTTTTTTTGTCCCTGCAGCAGTACCGGCCGGCCGGCGAACAGTTTGCCGCCGCGGCCGCCCTGGCCCGGAAAACGGACTCCGGGCGGCTTGACACCCTGTTGAAATACGCCGGCACCGCCTGGCTGCTGGCTGCCGACTACGAGCGGGCCCTGCCATATTTTCGCGAGCTGGTGGAACAGCGGCAAAATGTCGACCGGGAAGCCGTTCGGGCCCTGGTGCGGGCGTATGTGGAGCTGCGGCGGCCGAAAGAGGCCGAGAAAATGCTGGTCCGGCTGCTGGACCGCTTTCCCGACGATGCCGGCTACTGGCGCCTGCTGGCCCGGGTGCGGCTGCGGCGCGAAGCCTACAAAAGCGCCCTGGCGGCCTATAAAATCCTGGCCGTCCTTGAATCGGCCGGGGCGGAGGAGATGAAAATGATGGCCCGGCTGTACCGGCTGCTGGGGGTGCCGGCGGCAGCCGGCCGGATAATGGAAGACCTCTACCGGCAGCAGCCGGAGGTCCTGAAAGCCGCTGACCTGGATCTGATGGTTTCCCTGTACCTGGAGGCCGGCGAAACTGACCGGGCCCTGGCCTGGCTGCGGCGGAAACAGCACCGCCAGCCCTCGCCCCGGAACCTGCTGCGGGAGGGGGAAATACTTTTCCGTTCGGCCCGCTACCGGGAAGCGTTCAAGATTTTCAACCGCTTGACCTCATTGCCGGAAAAACAGGGCTACCAGTTCCTGCTGGCCGGCTACTGCGCCTGGTATGCCGGTGACCTGCCGGCGGCCAGGTCGGCCTTCAACCGGGCCTGCCGCTATGAAAAATACCGGGACCGTTCCCTGTCGCTGATTGCCGCCCTTGAGAAGATCATGGGACAAGGTCGGTCGTGAACCGTGTCGTTGTCGCGGCGGCCGGAAAAATGGCAAAAAAACAGGGGAATGAAACTGGGGGCTGACGGCCGTCGGCCGGTCGCTGGTTCAAAAGCCCGGGTTTCCGGGTAAAAACCCGTTAAAACACTACTTTCCTGAGTAAACTTGTCGTGATAAAATCATGTTCTATATAAACCTTGACATGCCGTTTGAGATGTTGTATGAGAGTTTGTTAATGAATGGTAGTTCATTATTGCACAAGGGGGAAGGGAGTTTTTTTAAATTAGTTTTTTGCAATGGAAGGAGGAGGGGGAGAAATTATGAAAAAATTCATGGTTCTTATGGTGTTGGTTGCATCATTGGCCCTGGTTGGTACGGCGTTTGCCGGGGAAGAACTGCAGAAGGCCGCCGAGGATATCACCAAGGCCGGCTACTGCGGCCCGGGGAGCATCAACGTTCACCGGCCGGGCGACATCCAGATGAGCTTCGGGGCCACCATGCGGATTATCCCGACGATGGAGGACAACTTTGACTTCGGCCTCAGTGATGAAAATGGTTTTGCCGGCGGGGATGTTTTCCAGAGCCACGCCAATGAAAGCGGCTGGGTCAACAATTCCTACATCAGGGCCGAGAACAAGCTTTATTTCAATGCCATGCCCAATGACCAGGTCTGGAGTTTTTACGCGGCGCTGGAATTTGACGGCGTCCTCGACAACATGACCGTGGACGACCGGGGCAACAACGACCCGGGGAAAGTTGACAATAAAGACAGCAACAGCAACTACGGCCTGGAGCGTTTGCACGGTTCGGTCAGGCTGCCCTTCGGCAAATCCATGGACCTGCGTCTGCACGCCGGCTGGGACATCTACCAGCTGGATGTCTATGACGGCGGCGGCCTGGTTTTCGGCGACGACGATCCCGGTTTCTGGATTACCGGTAAGATTGGTGAGAAAACCAACTTTCAGATTGGCTACCACAAGCTGAAAGAGAATGACTGGCAGATCAGCGACATTGGTCCCGATACCGACTATGACGACGACCGGGATCTCTATTCGGTGGCGGTTGACTACCATTTCGACAAGAAAAGCCATGTAAAGTTTTTCTATGCCTATGACCGCATCCGCAACATTGCCGCCAATACGCTTCAGAGTTATTTGTTTGGCAAGACGATTAGTGATACATTAACGACTAATGCTTATCCTTTGCACGCAGTTCCTGGTTTAGAGGATATTGTTTTAGATGGTACTGTACCACAAAAAAGTGATGGTTCTTATGAGGTAACGGGTGGAACCGTTAATGTACCTCTGGTGATGGCTAATGCAGCAACAATAGATGCTGTAGCGGGACCTGGAACTGCACTTGCTTTAGCCGGTGGGCAAACTAATCTAACCAATAAGTATTTTTATGGCAACGAAACCGCGGCCGACACCGACTCCCACCACATCGGCTTCTACTACCAGGGCGACTTCGGGATCGTGAAGCCCTTCGTGGAAGCGGTTTATCAGTTCGGTCAGGCTGACAACACCGGTCTTTCCGCCTATGGCTACGAGGAAGACTACGATATCAAGGCCTACGCCCTGGCCGCCGATTTGACCTTCAACCTGAAAGATGCCATCGGCTTCAAGTTCGAGCCCCATATCGGTATCATGTATACTTCCGGTGACGACGATCCCGACGACGACGACCTGGAAGGCTACACCGGCGTTGACAACTGCCAGCGCTTCTCGGCCCACTGGGGCGGTGAAAACACCATCATCGGCGACACCAACCTGCTGATGGGTTCGGTGCTCTACGGCTACCTGCCGGAACTGTACGGCAGCGGCACCCCGGTGACCACCGGCGGCCTGCAGAACTTCGCCGGCGCCGGCGGCGGCCGCGGCGACAACCCGGGGATGCTCATGTACAGCATCGGCCTGAATATGGCCCCCAAGCGTTTCCTGCTTTTCCGCTCCAACGTCAACATCTTCAACTTTAACGAGGATTTCCGCCTGCCGACGCTGAGTGGTACAGTAGTGGAAATAGACAACGGCTATGCCGGCACCGAGTGGGACAATGAAGTGACCCTGGCGTTGAGCAAGAACATGTTCATCAAGGGCCAGTTCTCCTTCCTCTTTCCGGGTGAAGTGATTGAGGATGTCACCGAGGCCTACAGCGGCGAGGAGTGCGACGATGTCGCCACCCGCCTGGGGATAGAACTGATCTGGAACTTCTAGTTGCGGTAAATATTGTATCTTCACCACCGAGGCACGGAGTTTTCTAAGAAAAGGTTTTTGGCGCTCATTTTCGTGCTCATGGTGAAGCAGTTTCCGACTTTTTTACGGGGCATGCAGGGAGAAAAACCTTGCATGTCCCGTTATTTTTGCGTAGATTACGGCAAATAAATCCGATCATGGGGGTTGGGGGAGAATTTATCCATGAATCTCCATGTTTTTCCATGTTCTTGATATTTCTTTAAGCTGAGAGCTGATTGCTGACAGCTGACAGCTGATCGCTTAATGGGTGCCCGGATGAAAAAAAACTGCTGCTCCTGTTTGTCTGTCACGATGCTGTTTCTGTTGCTGCTGTTCTGCTGGTCCGCCCCGCGGCTGTCCGCAGCGGCGGAAAAGTTTGATTTCAACAACATGAGCGACGCCCAGCAGCGGATGATTTTCGCGCCGCAGCTGGTTTCCGGCGATGACATCCGCGAAGGCAAAATCGCCCAGCGGAAGTTGAATATCAGCCGGATGATGCGCGGTGAGGGCGCGCCCGGCGCGCCCGGCGGCGACAGCTATGCCAAGCGGCTGGCCATCCTGGAAAAACGCGTCTATGGCGGCGGCGCGGCAGCCGGGACCGGGCTGCGGCCGAAAGCCGGGGTTATGTTTTCAAGCGCCGTTTCCCGGCATCCGGCTCTTGACATGGTCCTGCTCCGGGTTCCCCAGCTCTTGTACCAGGCCGGCCTGGTGCCGGTGCCCACGGAGCGGCTGCAGTCGGTCTTGAATAATTTTCGCTATCGCGGCCAGCTGCGCACGCCGCTGCAGATCAGCCGCTTTCTGGCTGAATATCCCGGGGCCCGCTACCTCTTTTTTGTTCAGTTCATTGCCTTTCCCCGGGTTTTTCCCGGGCAGCTGCGTTTTTCCTATTGTCTGGCCGATGGCGTCGAGGGCCGCGTGTATCCGGCTGCCGTCCTGGAGCGGTTTGTCCGCGGTCCCGGCGAGTTGTCCCCGGCCTTGCACAGCTGCTTTGTGGAAATGGCCGGCCGGGCTGCCGTTCAGGCAAGGGCCGTTCCCTGGCAGGGGAAGGTGTTCCTGGTGCAGGGAGGGGTGGCCTATCTCAGCGCCGGCCGGTTCAGCGGCCTGGCGCCGGGCCAGCTGCTGGTGGTCGACGGTGGTTCGCGGCCGGTGCGCGACCCGCGTACCGGAATGGTGGTGGGTTCCGTTCCCGGCCCTCCCAAAGCCCAGCTGCGGGTCCAGCGTTTTTTTGGCGACGACCTGGCTGAAGCGGTGATTGTTGCCGGGGCCGGGGTGCGGATTGGTGATACCGTCAGAATTCTGCCGCCGCCACCTCCCCGGTAGCCTTTTTTCGGACCACCGGCGTTTCTAATTTTGGAAATCCGCATGTAACCGGTCAGGGCATGCGGGTTTTTTGTTTTCTGTTTTTGTTGTCTTGACACAGTAGTGTCCGGCATGTTTTTTGCGCTGTTTCCGAGTCGGAAACCGGTACTGTTTTCCAGCGCGACATCGTGAGATGCCGTTGTTTTTCCCGGCGATTGGAGCGTGAAAGTTGCCTTGTTTGAGCCCTGAAAGGGCGAGTTTGGCAACTTTAGCGAAATGAGCCGCTGGAAAAACAGGCAATCGAGCGCCAAAAGCGCTGAAAACAGCACCGGTTGACAGCACGCAAGAACCTAACCGGACAGCACTGGTCTTGACAGGTGAAAACGGTCGGATTATCTTGTGGTCATGAATGATGCATCCAGGCGGGCGCGGCCGAAAGGTGATGCCCGGGGGGGTTGGGAACATTTTCGGCACCAGGCGGACATCGGCGTTCGGGGTTTCGGTCCCGATCCGGCGGCGGCCTTTGCCCGGGCGGCGACGGCGCTGACGGCGGTGATGGTTGATCCGGAAACCGTCAAACCATTGGTCAAAGTGACGGTGCGCTGCCAGGCTCCGGACCTTGAGCTGCTGCTCTATGACTGGCTCAATGCCCTGGTCTATGAAATGTCAGCCCGAAAGATGCTGTTCAGTTCCTTCGCGGTGGAAATTTTTGCTCACGGGCAGTTCCGGGAACTGCGGGCGGAGGTTTGGGGTGAGACCTTGCGGACCTCCCGCCATCATCCGGCGGTGGAGGTCAAGGGGGCTACCTTTACCGAGCTGGCGGTGAGGCAGCTTGCCGATAAACACTGGCTGGCCCAGTGCGTGGTGGACGTGTAGGCTTTGCGCTCATGGTTCCGCGGCCGGCCGGCGGGGATTTAATCCAACTGCCGCGGCAGGTGGCTGCTTTTTGGGGGATGAATTTCTGTTCAGAATTGATAAAAAGTCTTTCCTTTTTTTCCTAATATCGTTATAATAGATCTTTACCGCCGGCGACATTCTACCTGTTGCCTGGGAAGTTCACCCCCTTCGGGATTAAATAATTCCCTGTTTATAACGCTATTCTATAAACAATGACTGTCCGGAAACACTCGTTTCCCCGGTGGAGGTTTGCCGCGGTCAGTTTTTAAACGTATTGGGGAAACAACAGCCGGTTAAGCCGACCGCTGACCGTTGAGCTGAAAACATCAGTTTCCGGCTGGAAACCATCTAAGTTCCTGATTGATAGGAGTGTGTCTATGCATGAGAATACTCAGAAAATAACCGATATCATCCTCAAAGCCGCCGAGAAGGCCCGCCGGGAAACCCGGGATGAAGACCAGAAGCTGCGGGCGGGGAAGTCAATCGACTGGCCGATAGAATGCACCATCGGCCCCGGCCTGGAAGGGGCGATTGCCTGTGACAGTAAGGTTGGTTATGTGGACGGTTCCAAGGGCTGGCTGGTGTATCGCGGCTACGACATTTTTGATCTCTGCGCCTATTCTTCTTATGAAGAGGTCAGCTACCTGCTTCTGCACGGCAGCCTGCCCACCCCTGATCAGCTTGAGGCCTTTAACAAGAAGCTGGTTGAGTACCGGTATCTCAACAAGACCCTGCGCCTGTTG
This sequence comes from bacterium, assembly GCA_029940125.1. Taxonomy (GTDB): domain Bacteria; phylum Desulfobacterota; class Anaeroferrophillalia; order Anaeroferrophillales; family Anaeroferrophillaceae; genus DQWO01. The sequence goes on along the minus strand of JAOZRP010000087.1, from coordinate 1,589 downwards.
ATGGGCTTCCCGGTGGAAGAGATGAATGCCATGGGGGCCCTGCGCATGGGGACCATCCTGATGCGCCAGGAGTTCACCTACAGGGACCAGGAGGCCGGACGGCCCGCCATCGGCGACGCCATCAGTGCTGATGAGGATTCCATCCCCATGGAAACGGCTCCGACCGGGGAAGCGAAGGCTATTTACGAATTCAACGCCGCCAAGAAAGCCAGAAAGCGCAAAAAAATGCTGGGGGATGCCAGCGGCCTGGAAGCCTGCTACCACCTGCTGGCCGGGGTGCCGACCATTACGGCGGCCATTTCCCGGGTCCGGCAGGGACACATGGCCATCGAGCCTGATCCCCAGCTGAGCCATGCCGCCAACTTCCTCTACATGATGACCGGCAAGCGGCCGACGCCGGTGCAGGAGCGGATCATGGACATTGCCCTGATTCTCCATGCCGACCATGGAATGAATGCCAGTACCTTTGCCTCCATGGTGGTTGCCTCGACCCTGTCCGACATCTATTTTTCCGTTGGTTCCGGGATTGCGGCCTTAAGCGGCCCCCTGCACGGGGGTGCCAATGAGCAGGTGCTGCATACCTTGAAGGAGATCGGTTCACCCGATCAGGTGGCCGACTGGGTGCAGACGGCCAGTAAAAAGAAGAAGAAAGTTCCCGGTTTCGGCCACCGGGTTTACAAGGCCTATGATCCCCGGGCCCGGGTGCTGGGGCCTCTGGCCGGCTACCGGATGAGGTATTGTCCGGAAGATATTGTCAAACTTTACAAGACTGCCAAGGAACTGGAAAGGCAGGTGTTCAGGACTTTCGGCCACGAGAAGAAAATTTTTCCCAATGTGGACTTTTATTCCGGCATCGTCTACAGCCGCATGGGCATCGATCCCAGCATGTTTACGCCGATCTTCGCGGTCAGCCGGGTGGCCGGCTGGACGGCCAGGGTGCTGGAATACCTGCAGAAAAACCGCATCTTCCGTCCCCGGGCCATGTATTCGGGTGAGTTTGAACGGGAATACGTGCCCCTGGAGCAGCGTTGACGGGTGCGTGGGTGTTCCGTGTTTTTGTCGTGCCGCCCGCCGTTTTTGCCGATCACGGCGGCTGGTCCGGCTGGCTTCATGGCAAAAAAACCGGAATTTCTTCTTGATATTGAAAAAAAAGCTTGCCGGCGGCTGAATTTTCATGTATAAGCGCACCTTTTCAGGGTGCAATGCCTGAATGAATTGGTGATTTTTTGCCGAACAAATTATTTGGAGACCTTGCTGCCGCAGAAAACTGATAGACTTCAGCATTCCTATTCGCCGCATTGATGGGGTCGTGGACGATTGAACCGCGTCCCCATCGTCATCAATGATTAGTGTTTGTCCGGAAGTTCATTTCCCGATGAACGCTTTCAGCGATCAGCAGTCAGCTTTCAGTAAAACTATTGAAAAAACAACTTGTTAAGCTAGATCTACATCAAGCTATTGGCTTTTAGCGGTTAGCTGTTAGTGCCTTACTCCTGAAAGGCTGTCACTCTTTTCAGTACCCCCTTGAGGGGTGAAAAAAACAAGAAATTGTCGGGAATACTTAAGGATGTTCGGGCTTGGCTCATAGC
>JAOZRP010000418.1 GCA_029940125.1 bacterium | reverse complement strand
GCGAGAGCCATGCCGGAACATCATGATACATTTTTCAGTTGTTTTTGTTTGGAAAGTTAAGCTGAAAATTCGGTAATTCTGATTTTGTTTTCAATTGTTGATGTCAGGGGCAGGGTTGAACGCTGCCCCTGATATTGTTTGACTTGTAAAAAAATCTCGTGGTAAAGTGTGGGCGGAAAACTGCACCGGTTGGCAGTACGCAAGAACCTAACCGGACAGTACTGAAAATTTTTATCATTTCTTTATTGCGGAAGCAGAGAAACATGGCGGAAAAAAAAGCGGGAGAGGCAAAAGCGGCCGGCAATTTTATCCAGGATATTATTGCGGCTGATCTGGAAAACAACAAGCATGGAGGGAAGGTGCTGACCCGCTTTCCCCCGGAGCCGAACGGCTACCTGCATATCGGCCACGCGAAGTCCATCTGCCTGAATTTCGGCCTGGCGGCCAAAAACGGTGGCCTTTGCAACCTGCGCTTTGACGATACCAATCCCAGCAAGGAAGAAATCGAGTACGTCGAGTCAATCAAAAAAGACGTCCACTGGCTGGGCTTTGACTGGGGCGACCGCCAGTTCTACGCTTCCGACTATTTTGAGCAGTTTTACCAGTACGCGGTGCAGCTGATCAGGATGGGGAAGGCCTATGTCTGTGATTTGAGTCCCGAACAGATGCGCGCATACCGGGGGACCCTGACCGAGCCGGGAAAGGAAAGCCCCTATCGCAACCGGACGGTGGAGGAGAACCTGGAGCTTTTTTCCCGCATGCGGGCCGGGGAGTTTCCCGACGGCAGCCGGGTGCTGCGGGCCAAAATTGACATGGCCTCCGGCAACGTGAATATGCGGGATCCGGTCATTTACCGCATCCTCAAAGCCGAACACCATCGCACCGGCAGTCGCTGGTGCATTTATCCCATGTATGATTTCGCCCACTGCCTTTCCGATGCCATCGAGGGCATCACCCATTCCATCTGCACCCTGGAGTTTGAGGACCACCGCCCCCTGTATGACTGGTTTCTTGACCAGCTTGAGACCCCCTGCCATCCCCAGCAGATCGAGTTTGCCCGTCTCAATTTGAGCTATACGATCATGAGCAAACGCAAGCTGCTGCAGCTGGTGGAGCAGGGAAGGGTCAGTGGTTGGGACGATCCCCGGATGCCGACCCTGGCCGGACTGCGCCGGCGGGGCTACACGCCGGAAGCCATTCGCGACTTCTGCGACCGCATTGGGGTGGCCAAACGGGATTCCACCGTCGACCTGGCCCTTCTGGAACATTGTCTGCGGGAAGACCTGAACCGGCGGGCGCGGCGATTCATGGGCGTGCTGCGGCCGTTGAAGGTGGTGATCGACAACTACCCCGAGGACCAGGTGGAGGAGCTGGAGGCGGTCAACAACCCTGAAGACCCGGCGGCGGGAAAAAGAATGGTGCCTTTCTCGCGGGAGCTTTACATCGAGCGGGACGATTTCATGGAAGAGCCGGTGAAGAAGTTCTTTCGCCTGGCCCCCGGCCGGGAAGTCCGGCTCCGCTACGCTTATTACGTTACCTGCGAGCGGGTGGTGAAGGATGAGAAGACCGGGGAGATTACTGAAATTCATTGTATTTACGATCCCCAGACCCGGGGAGGCTCCTCGCCGGACGGGCGCAAGGTCAAGGGAACCATCCACTGGGTTTCGGCCGCCCATGCCCGCGACGCCGAGGTGCGTCTCTATGACCGCCTGTTTACCGTTGCCGACCCGGATGCGGCCGGGGACGGCGGCGAATTTACCGACTTTTTAAACCCGGACTCCCTGGAAATCCTTTCCGAAGCCAAGGTGGAACCGGCCCTGGCCGAAATACTCACCGCTGAGCCTTTCCAGTTTGAACGCCTGGGCTACTTCTGTGCTGACAGCCGTGATTCAAAGGCCGATTCCCTGGTTTTCAACCGGGCGGTGACCCTGCGCGACTCCTGGGCCAAAAAGGTCAGAAAGTCTGGCTGATTCGGGTTTTGCAGTTCTTGTTAATATTAAATAATATTGAGCACTTATTATCATTCTTAATAGGTGCTTTTTTTGTTTTGGGCAGCAAATATTAATGTATCGGGTCCGGAATTTTTGTTATTGCATCCTTGCAATCGGCGGCCGGAAATGATACTCCACGGAGCATTGTAGTGCCTTATCCCTGAAATGCTGTTA
>JAOZRP010000086.1 GCA_029940125.1 bacterium | reverse complement strand
GCATAAAGCTTGCGGATAAAACATGAACATGAAAAAGATGGTATTCTATTCCCATATTTAATGCTCAGCCGCCCTTCCTTCCTTCAGCGGTAAACTTTCTGCCCACTACCGTCGTCATTTTCCAAAAAGAACTAAAAGCAGTATCTGTGGTCATTTACCGGTCAGCCAATGACTTCGGGATAAATGACGATGAAAGGAGGATGGCATGAACAAGAAACAGTGGTGGATTCATATTCTGGCAGCGGCTTTTCTTCTGGCTGGTCTGGCATCCTGTGCCTCAACCCCTGACCACTACAATACCCAGCGAGGAGCGCTTATCGGCGCCGGCATTGGAGCGCTGGCCGGCCAGGCCATTGGCAGAAACACCGAGGGGACGGTCATCGGCACCGGGGTGGGAACCCTGGTGGGAGCCATCCTGGGCAACGCCGTTGACCAAGACCGGCAGATTGCCAGGGAGAGCTCCCGCGGTCAGCAACGGCCTGAAGACTATCGCTACCGGGAGCACCAGGCCTATAATGACTACCGTGACCGTGATGGAACTTACGTTGAAACCATTCCCGGACCCGTCAACCAGCATACCAACTGTCATAAAGTGACTAAAAGGGTATGGGATAAGGGGGTTCTGGTCAGCGAAAAAGTTGAAGAAGTATGCGACGGGGAAAAATACAGCCGGGATTATTGACGGCTTGGGAAGCGTTTCATCTGCCAGGATGTGCGGTGACTTACCGCTGAAAACTAAAGGCTGACAGCTGACTGCCCATCCGGAAACAGCAGTTTCCGGATGGGAACAAAATATCTTGCCATAATAGTCGGAAAAGGGTATTTTCATGCCTGTTTTGGATTGGCTGAAGGGAGGGGGTCGTGTTTGCCTGACTGGTCCCGCTTCCGGGAAAATTGCACTAACAGGTTGAAAACAGGCAGGAAAAGCGAGTTGACAATGAAAATATCTTTTTATGGTAAAATGGGTTTCGTCTTGATCATGATTTTGCTGCTGCCCCTGGCAGTCGGGGCCTTCCCTTCTAAAAAGGCCGCCCACGGGCAGTCTGGCCGGCAGGCGGAACCGCCCATTCACGGCAAGGTGCTGGAAACCATGGACAGCGGCGGTTATACGTACGTGCAGCTGGATACCGGCAAGGAAAAGCTGTGGGTGGCGACGCCACCGATGAAAGTGAGTGTCGGCCAGGTGGTGGATCTGTCGCCGGGCATAGAAATGGCAGGCTTTACCAGTAATACCCTGAAAAGGACTTTCGACCGGATTATTTTTTCATCCGGTCCGGCTGGTGCTTCGGCGCCCCATATGGCTAAAGCCGAGATGGGAAAAGACTGTGCTCCGGGGAAATGTCCCCTGCCGCCGGAAATGGCAGCCGGAAAGATGCCTCACAGCGGCACCCCGTCCCTGGAAAAAGCGGCGGTGGTGGCGATTGAAAAAGCCAAAGGAGACAATGCGTACACCATCAGCGAACTGTATGCCCGGAAAGATAAACTCGATGGGAAAAAGGTGCTGGTGCGGGGGAAAGTGGTGAAGGTCTCCAAAAATATCATGAAAAGAAACTGGGTTCACCTGCAGGACGGCACCGGCGACGCGGCCAAGGGAACCTACGACTTGACAACCACTTCCCAGAGTGCGCCGAAAGTTGGTGATGTCGTGCTGGCTGAAGGAATTCTGCACCGGCAGAAGGATTTTGGCGCCGGCTATCGTTATGAGGTGATCCTGGAAGAAACCACGTACCAGTAGTTATAAGAGGGGGGTCAAATCTTTATCGTTGACATTTTTCAAAAATGTCAACGATAAAGATTTGACCCCCCTCCTTTTTTTGAATGGCAGTCCCGGGCGAATTTTTCCGCCTGTCTTTGGTAAATTTCCCGCTGCTTCGGCTTGGCGGCCAGGACTTTCTGCTCCAGGTCCAGGGCGACGCAGGGGAAGCCCCGCCGCCAGTAGCCCTCGGCCAGGGTGTCAAGGATGTGGGGGACCGGATTGATAGCCGCCGCTTCCTTGGCCAGGCGAAACCCGCGTTCGATATCCTGGATTCGGGGGTCGTCGGCGGTCAGCAGCAGCCAGGCATAGTTGTTGAGGAGTTCCGGGCGGTGGCGGTCCAGCTTCAGGGCGGCTTCAAAACACTCCTGTGCCTCTCTCAATTTTTTTTCTTCAAAGTACAGTGATCCCAGGCTGATGCAGGCGTTGACTTCCCCCGGGTGTTCCCGGCGGTAGTTCTCCATCACCTTGATGAGGAAGCGGTTGTTCAGCGACTGTCTCATTTCGGTGGTATTCAGTCGGGATCCTGCCAGGACGAGGGAGGTGACGCAGAGGAGGAAAAGCGCCAGCCCGGTTTTAAGTTTGCGGCGGTGCTTGTTGATAAGCGCTGGATTGGCGCTGCACTTCAGCAGGTAGTCGATCCGCTGGGGGATGTTGTAATGATGCCAGTTGGATCGCTGGCCGTAGTCGCCGATCAAAAAGGCGAGTTTCCTGAAGGCACTGATCAGCGGTTCAGCCGTTCCCAGGGCGGTAAGGGCGTAAAGGTCCGCTTCCCGTTCGAAATTCCTCAGAAAGTAGCCGAAAACGAAGCGGAAATACAGCAGGTAGATCAGCAGCAGCGGAATGGTTGAAGCCAGGGAGAGAATATTCGCCTGTTGATGGGGAAAGGAAAGCAGCAGCCCCTGGATCAGGTTGGTGGTCAGCAGCCAGCCGATCAACAGCTCGAAAAAGGCATAGTTGAGCAGGAAGATGCTGAGGAAAAAAAGCAGAAAAACCAGCAGGTGACGTCTTTTGACGTGGCCGATTTCATGGGCCATCACCGCCTTGATTTCTTCCGGGTTGAGCATTTCGATCAGCCCCGGGGTGATCAGGAGGTAGCGGCTGAAAAAATAGGGCCCGATGACGGCGGCGGTGGCCATCCGCCCTTCAACCGACGGCCAGAGGAGGATTTCCCGGTACCTGACTCCTTCACGGGCGCAGAAGTCGGCCAGGGACGCCCGGAGCGCCGAGGGCGGCATGGGCCGGCAGCCCCACAATTTTACCATCAGCGGCGGCGCGATGGCGGAAAGCAGCAGAAGAAAAACGGCAAAAAGGGAGATGTCAATCAGGGCCGACTGCAGGAGATGCTGGTAGAAGTCAGGGGCGATGCATTGAATTGCGTCGGTAATCCCCATGATGGCCAGCCAGGGGGCGATGATGCCGAGGGCGAAGAACAGCTTGCGGCTGCAGTAGGTGGAGCGTTGCCTTTCAAAGACCAGCAGGGGGCTGAACTTTTTGTGGGCCTGGGCCCAGATGATAAGCTGGTAGAGGAGAAAAACGGCAAAGGCGATGAGGTTGTTCAAGGCCGAGCTGTGTGCGGCCAGGGGAAGGTTGGTGATCACCGATTTGATGTTGAGGGCATAAACGCTTAGGAGATAGGCGGCTACCGCCAGGATGTTGAGTTGAGTGACGCCGCGGTCGTAGGCTGCCGGGAGCTGTTCAAGATTCAGCAGTTCCCGGTGCCGGCGGCGGATAATGGCAGCAAACCTGATCCTGGTGGCCAGGGCGAACAGCAGGTAGAGGATGGCTTGCAGGAAGATGGTCTGGCTCCATGAAAAAGGGGGAGCTTCCGGCGGCACCTGGATGCTGTAGGCCAGGATGATAATAATGTAGATAATAAAAGAGTGGTACATCGTTTTGTGCTTGTTCCGGGGCTTCTAATTGTCCCTGATGTCGTCGGTGGTGGACAGCCGGTTGGTGATTTCCTGGCCGTTGGGATAATAGACAAACAGGTGAAACTGGTAGATGGGCATCGCGGATTCTCCGGTTCCGGTCAGTGTTTTAAGGCTGGCAACAAACTGTTGGCCCATCTTCAGGGCGTAGGCAGGCGGCGTGGACTGGTCGACCAGCAGGGCCAGGGTCAGGATGCTTTCCTGCTGTTCAATGGATGCGTCGCCAACCAGGGAATGGGAAGTAATGGCCTTGATAGCCTGATTTTTTATGCTCGCGGAAACAATCGGAGGGCTCAAGGCTGCATCCTTTGTCTGGATAACCGGCTGCCGGCCCGCAGACCAGAGGCAGACCAGCAGGATTTCAATCAGGATGGTCACCGCGACGCTGATCGTCAGCGGCCGGGAGAGAATCCATCCTGTCAACCGGCTGCTGCCGTTTTTGCCTGTTTCCGGTTCAGAAGCAGCTGGCTCTGCCGGTTCAGTAACAGTTGCTTCTACTGGCTCAGGGGCGGCTGGTTCTGCCGGCTCGGGAGTGGTTTGGGCTGCCGGTTCAACCGTTGATTCTTCGACAATGGATGGTGCTGCTTCACTGGATTCAATGTTTTCAATTTCATCCGGCGGCGGCAGGAGGCTGGCCTCCTCTTCCTGAACGTCCTTTTTCGCCCTGACTTCCCCGGGGTCCAGAAAAAAAACCTTCTGGCAGACCGGGCAGCGGACGCGGGCGCCGGCGGCAGGAATTTTTGCCTCATCGATCCGGCAGCGAGCCTGGCAGTATTCGCAGCATACTTTCATTGTTGTCTTTCGTTTGACTTCCTGTTCCTGTACCCGTTTGGTTACCGGTCCTGCTTTTCAGTTCCCTTTTTTCCCTTTGCCTTCAGCTTGGCATCGATCAGCTGCCGGTGGGAAAGGTGAAGCATGGTGCCCAGCTTGTGCATCAGGTGGTCTTCGTGCTGATCCAGGATGCCGTCGGCATAGACGATCTCCCAGACGTTTTCCAATAAAAGACACTTTTCCTCGTTGGAGCAGTGCCGATTGACCAGTGAGGTCACCGGGTAGAGGTCGAGGTTTTCAGCCTGGGCGGTGCGGGCCTGTTCAATCAGGGCCCTGCTGTCGGCCTCGGAAAGGGAAAACCTTTGCCGGATGATGGCATGAATGCGTTTTTCTTCCTCAGGCTGAATGGTGCCGTCCGCCTGGGCCGTTTCCAGTAGCAGCATGCCGGTGGCCAGCTGCAGTTGATCGGTTTCCGCTTCCTGCGGCTGCTCGCTTTCGGAAAAAGAGATCATATTTTTAAAAATTTTAAACATTTATTCCTCTACTTCGTCATTTTCCCGGTTAAATTTACCAAAGATTGAACGGAGCCAGGACCAGGCGGTCAGGTTGGCGGCTGCTCCACCGCAGATCATGGCTATGGGGATGGAAAGATAGCTGAAATTCAGCCGGTACACAAACACATATGCCAGGGGAATGGCAACCACAAAAATTCTGATAAAATTCATGGTGATGCCGGGCAGCCCCCTGCCCATCCCCTGCATGGCCCGGTTGGCGGTGATGTTAACGGCCATCAGGGGAAAGGTGAAAATTTCGATTTTCAGGTAAGCGGAGCCGATGTTCAATAGCTCTTTCTGGCCGGTAAAAATGGCCAGGAACCAGGCTGGAAAAAGGAAAAAGAGCAGCCCTATGCCCAGGGCATAGAGGATGTTGACCCCGAGGGCAAAGCGGAAGGTTCTGACCAGGAGGTCGAACTGCCGGGAGCCGTAGAACATGCCGGTGAGCGTCAACAGGGCAATGGCGCAGGCAACCAGGGGCATGACCACGGCGCTTTCCAGGCGGAAGACCATGCCGAACGCGGCCACGTAGTTGGTGCCAAAGTGGGCCATGAAGCGGCTGAGAAACATGATGTAAACGGCCATCAGCAGCATGGTCAGGCTGGCGGGAATGCCGATTTTGAAAATTTCAGCGATGGTTGAAACCTGGCCGGAAAACCGTTGCAGAGAAAGTTTCAGGGTGGATTTCTGCCGCAGGTACCAGCTGAAAAGCAACAAACCGCACCCTTGGGAAATAATGGTGGCGGTTGCGGCTCCGGGAACTCCCAGCCCCAGTCCGAAAATGAACAAGGGGTCAAGGGCGATGTTCAGCAGCAGGCCGGTGATCTGCACTTTCATCGGGGTCAGGGTGTCTCCCTGAGCGGTAAAGGTGCTGTGGATGGCATAGGATGGAAAGACAAAAAAATTGCCGACTGCGGTAATCTTCATGTAGACGACCGCCAGTTCCAGGACTTCTTTTTCCGCGCCGAGGAGCCGGAAAAGGGGACGGGCAGACAGGAGGATCAGCAGGAAAAGGATCAGGGCGCAGAAAAGGGCAATTCCCAGGCCGTGCATGGCGCTGTTTTCCGCTTCCTGGTGCTCTTTTGCTCCCAGTTGGCGCGAAATGAGAGAATTCAGGCCGACGCCCATGCCGGTGTTGACCGAGATCAGGATGAAGTAAAGGGGGAAAGAAAAGGTAAGTGCGGCCAGCGAGGCTGCGCCCAGCCGGCCGACAAATGCCGTATCCACCATGTTGTAGGTGGTCTGCACGGCCATGGCGGTAATGGTCGGCAGGGCCAGTTTGAACAGTGCTTGTCTGGGGTGACGGCTGAATTCTTCGAGGCGGTTGGCTGGGGTCATGAAAAAGTTGGGATGAAGGTCATGGTTCGTTGGTGGTTAAACTGGGATCTAAAGGTTGACGACCAACAGCTCATCCGGAAACAATGGTTTCTGGATGGAAACTATCACGTGATAGTTTCCCTGCGCTTGTATCATGTTTTTTTTAAAACATAAAGCCTCCACATGGAAATACCGGGGGCCAGGTCAAAATGTCCCAGGATCCGAAAGCCGGCCCGGTGGTATTCTTTTTCAGCTGTCTCTCTGGCCAGCAGCGTTCGGTTTTTAGGTTTTTGCCGGCGGCGGCGCCGCTCGAGTTTTTTTCGACGCTTGGCCTGCAGGTTGCCGTCCACCCAGATTGACAGGCAGACGGTATCGCGGCTGACCCGGTGGAATTCCCTCAGGATTGCCAGCCGGTCATCCTCTTTGATGATGTGGTGCAGCAGACGCATACAGAAGATACAGTCTACGCTGGTGTCCGGCAGGTCAATCTGGATGGCCGAGGTTTGAAAGCACTTGAACCGACTGACTATTTCCGCCGGTTGAAACCGGGCTGCCGTTTCCAGCATGTATGGACTGTTGTCGGCCGCGTACAGGATTCTGTCCGGGTCGGCGGCCAGCAGGGACCAGAAGCGGCCGGCGCCGCAGGGGATGTCTAAAACGCTTTGGGGGTTGCCGGCCAGCCGCAGGCCTTTGCAGGCCATGACATGTTCCCGCCAGTTGGTCAGGCGGTGCCGAAAACCATGTTGATGCTTTAAATAATAGTTCAAAGAATGTTCCCGGTCGTATTTTTTCGAAAACTCCAATTCTGTGACTGGTTTTTTAATTGTTGTCATAGGTGGGCTCCAGGAAGGGTGATAATGATTTTGCATCACTTTCCATGGTTGCGCTGCCATGGTGCAGTTTGTCAATTTGTCTGACGATGGCCAGCCCCAGCCCGGCGCTGCCGTATTGCTGGGAACGGGATTTTTCTACCCAATAGAACTGACCGAAAACTTTGTCAAGCTCCGGGATGCCAGGGCTGGAATTATGCAGGGAAATGACGATGTTTTCTGCATCCTGCCGTGATTTGAGTTGTATGGTCCCTTTTTCACGGTTGTATTTGATGGCGTTTTCGATGATGTTGTTCCGCAGCCGACGGATTTCCCCCCGGTCGCCCTGCGATGCAGTTTTTTTCCAGCTGCGTTTCCAGGGCGATGTCGGCGGTGGTGACGGCGGGTGAGAATTCCTCCAGTACCTTTTCAATGAGGGCCGTCAGGTTGAAGTCCTGTTTTTCGATGGTGTCGCGAAGCTCGAGGGCTGAAAGGTCCAGCAGGGTTTTGACCAGCCTGTCCATGCGGAACAGATTGTCTCGCTGGCTGTTTAACTGCTGTTTGAATGCCTCGTCCAGGTCCTGGCGATGAACGGCGTCGTCCATGAACAGCCGGAGCATGGTGATGGGAGTTTTAATTCGTTGTCCAGTAGCTGTAAGGGCTGCTCTGCCATTTCGTAAAATACCACCAGGGAAAACAGCAGGCTGCTCAACAGCCCGGCGACGGCAATCCATAAAGCGATGCGCACTCTTTTTTCATTGGTTGTCATCCTTGACCAAGAAGCCGATGCCCCTGATTGTTTGAATAATGGTTCCTTCGTTCAGGTTAAAGCGGGAAATGGTCCGGTTTTTGTTGTAAAGCATGAATTCAAGGTTGGAAAATTCTTTGGGAGTCAGGTTGGCGGGCCT
>JAOZRP010000417.1 GCA_029940125.1 bacterium | reverse complement strand
ATCAAGCTTCCTGTTTTTCAATGCGCTTCAGGGCCAGCATTCCGGCCCGGCGGACAAAGGTCTTGACAATTTCGGTTTTATGCCAGGCCCGGCCGCGGAAGTCGTCAATAGGGCTGATGGAACCCACGGCAAGGTCCGCCGCTGCTGCCAGGGAATCCCGGTCAACCACCCGGCCCTGCAGGTACTCTTCCGCCGGCTGCGAGCGGATGGGCGTGGGGGCCACGGTGGCCAGCCCGATCCGCGCCTTCCGGCAGCGGTTGTTTTTATCAATTTCCAGGTAGACGCCGACGCCGACGTGGGCAAGGTCCATGGCCTGGCGCTTCATGAATTTGAGGTAGGCGGACCCGGCACCGGCTGGGGGCAGGTCGAGGATGAACGCCTTCAACAGCTCGCCATCCTGGAGATCGATCTTTTTAAAGCCCTTGAAAAAATGTTCCAGGGGAACGGTTCGTTCCTCTCCACGGCGGTTGATTATCTGCACCACCGCACGGTAGATCAGCAGGGGCGCGGCGCTGTCGGCGCCCGGGGAAGCATTGACGATGTTGCCGCCCAGGGTGGCGACGTTGCGGATCTGCACGGAAGCCATGTTGACGACGGCGTCATGAAGGGCGGGAAAATGATCGGCAATCACCGCCGACTTTTCCAAGGTGCGCAGGGTGGTGCCGCTGCCGATAGTCACCCGGCCGTCGACCTTGCTGATTCCCCGCAGTTCCCCGATGCCGCGCAGGGAAATCAGCACCCGGGGGTGGATCAGGCCCTTTTTGATCAGCAGCAGGACGTCTGTACCGCCGGAAAGGAACAGGGCCTGATCACCGTGCTGCTGTTTGAGTTCCAAAGCTTCAGCAATGGAAAAAGCGCGCTGATAGGAAAAATGCTCCATGCTAGATGTCCCGGTTGTCAAAGATGCGTTTGGTTTTTCGTTCGCTGCGGGGCAGTTCATTGTAGGCGACGATTTCGACGATGGGGGTTACCATGATTTCCGCGCGAATCCGAGAGTAGATTTCCTTGGCGCTTTGTTCGTCAAGGCTTTCAGGTATTCCCTCTCCTCTTTCAACCTTGAGGGTCATGTAGTCCTTGCCATCGTCGCGCCGTTCGAGCAGCACCTGGTATTCGCTGCCGATGTTTTTAATTGAGGAAAGGATGATGTCCAGTTCGCTGGGGTAGACGTTGACGCCGCGAATGACGAACATGTCGTCGCTGCGGCCGAGAATCGGCGAGTGGCGGGGCAGGATGCAGCCGCAGGGGCAGGGTTCCGGAATCAGGCGAACAAGATCCCGGGAACGGTAGCGAATCAGGGGGGCGGCCTCCTTGCCCAGGGTGGTATAGACCATTTCCCCCACTTCGCCGGGGGCAACCGGCTCCAGGGTCTCGGGGTCGAGGATCTCCAGAATGTAGTAGTCGGCCCAGTAGTGGATGTTTTCGCTGCACTGGCAGCTCAGGCCGGTTCCCGGACCGTAAAGTTCGGTCAGGCCGGGAATGTCATAGTATTCTTCGACTCCCAGCAGTTCCATGATCTTGCTTCTCATGGCGGCGCTGGTTCTTTCCGAACCGGCGATGATTTTTTTCAGCTGCAGGTTGTTCCGCAGGCCGCGTTTCTTCACTTCCTGGGCCACCAGCAGAGCCATGGAAGCCGTGCAGCACAAAACCGTAGTGCCGAAATCCTGCAGAAAGGTCATTTGCATCTCCAGGTTTCCCGGCCCGGAGGGAATCGCCATGGCCCCGAAGCGTTCACAGCCCAGTTGGAATCCCACCCCGGCGGTCCAGACGCCGTAGCCGACGCAGATCTGCACCTTGTCGTCGGCGTCCAGTCCAGCCATTTCATAGCAGCGGGCAAACATGTCCAGCCAGTCGTCAATGTCTTTCTGGGTGTAGCAGACCACCTTGCGCTTGCCGGTGGTTCCTGAAGAGGCATGAATTCTGACAATATCCTCCTGGCTGACCGATTTCAGGGGATAGGGGTAGCCGCGGCGAAAATCGTCAGCCCCGGTGAATGGCAGGCGGCGCAAATCGTCCAGGGTTTTGATGTCGCCGGGGACAACCCCGGCCTGATCAAAGCTCTCTCGATAGAAAGAACAGTTTTGATAGGCGTGATTGACCGTCCATTGCAGTCCCTGCAGCTGCAGGGCTTCCAGTTCTGCCAGGCTTTTAACTTTTGGGGGAAATTTTTC
>JAOZRP010000416.1 GCA_029940125.1 bacterium | reverse complement strand
ACCCCTCAAGGGGGTACTGAAAAGAGTGACAGCCTTTCAGGGATAAGGCGCTAACCATGACCATCCGTCACCGCCGGCAAGCCGACGTTCACGTTTATCCGGTGTTTTTTCGGGGGGATCAGCTTCCGGCCGAATACTCTCCGGCAGTTTCCAGCATTCACAAGCCGTCAGCGGCAGCGCTCCTGCATCACTCATCCAGGCGCAAGGGAATAATAAAGCTGAATCGGCTTCCCTGTTCGGTCCGCTCCGCCGCAATGCATCCCCCGTGGCACTGCACTATCTTGCGGCAGATCGGCAATCCCAGGCCGCTGCCTTCGCCATGATGACTGGTATAAAACTCATCGAAAACCTGTTGACTGCCATCTTTCGGAATCCCGCAGCCGGTATCTTCAATAACAACCTTAACCCCTTTTTCCATCTTCAGCCAGGAGGAAGCCTCTCCATCCTGCACCATTTCAGGATTAACATCAAAGCTGCTCATATATTCTTCAAATGCCACTTCCCGGCTGAACCAGGTGATGCGGCCGCCCGGATCACTGAATTTAATCGCGTTGTCCATAAGGTTGACCAGCACCTGGCCGATTTTTTCCCGATCAAAAAGGAAAGGCGGCAGCCCGGCCTGAAGCTCGCTGTCCACCTGGAGATCTTTTTCCTCCAGCAGCGGACGAAAGTAATCAATCGTATTAAGAATTTCATCATTGATGGACCAGCAGCGCATATTCAGCTGCTGCCCGGCATAGTTCAGCCGGCTGTAAACCAGGATGTCATTCAACAGGGTAATCAGTCTTCTTGAGGCTTTATCAAGATCGGCAAAAATATTTTTTCTCCCAGCCGACCGCGTCTGTCCATTGGTCAGCTGCTGCAGATAGCTGTTGATCACGGTAATGGGGGTCTTCAACTCATGAACCAGGGAAGCAAAAAAGGTATCCTTCATCTTGTCCAGTTCAACCCGGTCGCTGATGTCACGAACATAAAACTGGTGAATGAAGCCCTGCTCATCGGGCACCTGACACCCGGTAACCTCAACCTTCAGCGGGTAGCCGTGAACATGTTTAAGATCTGTTTCAAAATGAAATTCAGGTTTGTAGCCATCAATTTCCTGAACCGAGAGCTGCTGGTGCTGGCAGGGCGTTATCAGCTGCTGCCGATTGGCCAGGTCAAGGATGTCGCCAAGGGCGACCCCGGGTACCGGCTCGTTATAACCGGCCATTTCCCAGAACTGGGGATTGGCATAGAGAATCTTGCCATCCTTGGTGGCCACAATGCCTTCGGCGGCCTGTTCCACCAGAAAGCGATATTTTCTTTCAGAATCGGCCAGCTTGCGGTAGCCTTTGACGACTTCCTGCTCCAACTGTTTTTTATTCTGCTGCAGCTCCGTGATCAGCAAGGCATTTCTCAGGGCTTTAGCCGTCTGATCAGCGATGATTTCCAGCAAAGACATCAACGGCGGTTCCAAAACGCCGGCCTCGGAATGGCTCAGGTTAATGCAGCCCAGCAGTTCATCTCCATCAATGACCGGAACACACAACAGAGACTTTACGGCTACGGAAGAGGCATCAAGAAACATGAATTCCGGACTTTGAGCCACATCATCGATGAAAAACGGTTGTTTTCGCAGCGCCGCCTTCCCCATGACCCCATCGCCAAGGCGGAACTGAATTTGGCCGTTATCATCATCATCGTGAAAAAAAACCGGCATCGCGTCATTTTTACCCATGGCGGCCCGCAAAAGCAGGTTCTGCTGTTTGCCGTCAACGACATAAAGGGAACAGTTTTCCGCCTCGGTTTCCGCAATAATCGTGCTGACAATGGTGGTGCAAACATGGGGAAAATCATTAGTATAACGGAGGGAACTGCTGATCCGGTTCAACAAGACGAATTCTTTCTGAAAACTGGCCAGTGGCTGCAAAATTTCGTCCTCCGGAGAAGGGAAAATACACCTAAAACAAAGGTTTAGGTACCATATTACCACAAAAATAGCAAAAATTTTTCACCGGATTGATAAACATTGCCGAGATACCCCGGTTTCCCGGGCCAACGGATGCTCGCTAAACAACTAATGCGGGGACATAACCTGCAACCCAAACGGGTCTTTCGGCCCGCAAATAAGTGCTCTTATCCAGCAGTGTCCGGTATGTTTTTTGCGTTGTTCTGAAGTGGCAGCCGGTGCTGTTT
>JAOZRP010000085.1 GCA_029940125.1 bacterium | reverse complement strand
TTTATTTTTCCGGAGTTGAATACCGGCAACAATACCTATAAGGCGGTTCAACGGGCGACAAAATCGCTGGCAATTGGTCCGGTGCTCCAGGGGTTGAAAAAGCCGGTTAATGATTTGAGCCGGGGTTGTTCTGTCGGAGATGTCATTTATACCATCGCCATTACCTCTATTCAGGCGGGGAAAAACATATGAAGATGCTGGCGATAAACTGTGGAAGCTCATCGGTAAAATTCAAGCTTTTTCAGGTTGACAACGGGACATATCGGGTGCTGGCTGCTGGACTGGTTGAGAAGATTGCTGAAGAAAGTTCATTGGTACACATGCAATGGCAAGGTGGGGTAACAGAGCAGAACAACCGGGTAGCTTCTCATCGTGAAGCCCTGGAGATTATTGAAATGATGCTTCTTGATACAAAGATTGTACCTGATTTTTCCCAGCTGGATGTCATTGTCCATCGAGTGGTGCATGGAGGTGAGAAATTTTATCAGCCGGTGGTGATCAACGATGAGGTGACGCAAACCATAAAATCCCTCACTCCTCTAGCCCCGCTTCACAACCCTTTTAACCTCGAAGGCATCATGGTGCTGAGAGAAAAAGCGCCGCAGGTGAAACAAGTAGCAATTTTTGATACTGCCTTTCACCAGACAATGCCGGAAGTCAGTTATTTATATCCGCTGCCGGATGATTTTTACAGATCAAAGAACGTGAGAAGATATGGCTTTCATGGCATTTCTCACAGCTACTTGGCGAAAACCGCCAGCCATTTCCTGGATAAGCCTTTGGATACTCTGCATATTGTCTCCCTGCACCTGGGGAATGGAGCCAGTGCCACGGCCGTCAAAAATGGCAGAAGCATTGATACGTCCATGGGCATGACGCCCCTTGAAGGGCTGGTAATGGGGACCAGGTGCGGCGATGTGGATCCTGGCATTCTCATTTATCTTGAAAGAGAATATGATCTGGACAGCGAAAAAATAGATGAGATTTTAAACGCGCAGAGTGGATTAAGGGGAATCTGCGGTGAAAACGATATGCGGGAGATTTTGAAGCGGATCAAAAAAGGTGACAAAAAAGCCAAATTGGCCTTTGATATTTTTTGCAATCGGATAAAAAAATATATTGGTGCCTATGCCGCATTGTTGGGGCGGCTGGATGTGCTGGTTTTTTCAGGAGGGATAGGTGCCGGAAGTCCTGATGTGAGGGAAAGGGTTTGCGAAGGGCTTGGCCTCTTGGGGATACAATTAGATCTGGATGTCAATAAGAGACTGAACGCGGATATTGGCTGTATCGATGACGGAAGCAAAGATGTCAGGGTGTTGACTGTGGCTACCGATGAGGAATTGGAAATGGTGAAACAGGCATATATGGTTCAATAACGTTTTGAAAGCGCAGTGAAAAATATAAGGTCCTTTTGATGGTTGTCATGCTTTTAAATAAACGCTTTTTGTCAATACCGGTCATTGCCTTCCTGATTCTTTTCCAGGTTTTAAATGCTTTTGCCCAGACTCCGGAAGTAAACGGTCCACTGGAAAGCCGGCTGTATCAGGAATCACCTGAAAAAATTAGTGCATTTATCAAACGGCAACAGGAGAAAATTGGAAAAATAATCACTGAAATTGACAGTAGTCTTGGCAGCAACGCGACTCAAGAGCGCCGGGGAAAAGCTACTGCGGTTAAAGATCTTTTTCAGGGTTTATCCCTGCAATATAAAAGCCTGCTTGCAAAGTTGTCCCAACCATCACCGTCCCCGCTGCAAAAACCCACGGTCAAGGGTCCGCCATATAAAATCGAAGCCTTCGACAGCATTATTTCTTTTCAGAGACAGGTCAATATTCAATTAGACGACAGCCGTAAAAAGTTGGAACAGTTGAAAAACCGTTTGGACAGTCTGAAGACAACCGCGGTTGCCCAACTTGCTGAATATTCCAGGCTGAAAAAGACTGCCGCCGGCAACTCGCTGAAATTGTATGAGAAATATGCTCAGCTTCTTATTACTCAGTGTGAATATGCCCTTCTTTCTATTGAAAAACCCAAAATTGAAAAAAGGCTTGTTACGCTCAATGCCAGCAGGAAAAATGCTGCCGATTTGGTTGAAGAGGCTTTTGCCAAACTTGAGATTACGCCGGATGATATCAGTAAAGCCCGGCAGTTGAAGGATCAGAGTCAGACCCTGCTGCAAAAGACTATTGATGCCACCAGTGCTGAATATCAGGATCTCAATCGACGCATTCTGATCTATGAAGCCCAGCTTAATGATGTGCTGAACAGGCTTGGAGAGAGCGGCAAAAATGATCTTGTTCGGGAAGGTTTGCAGATAGAAAAAGAACGCATTGAATTGATTCGTGATGCCTTGAGACTTCGGATTCAACTCGTCAACCAGAAAAGGCTCAAATATAAAACCAAACTGCTGATAAACACTTTTCGCCTCCAGTGGCTTATTGCATATAAAACCAGGGGCAAAGAGATACATTTCACTGATTTTATCAATAGATGGTCCCAGGAGCTTGATACGCTGGAACGCAGGATGGAGGAAATTACCACTGCTATTTCAGTCACTACCCTGGACCGCTCCAATATGACGCAGAAACTGGCAGCTATTTACAGCCAGCATGCTGCCGCCAAAACCCCACAAATCCAGAAAGCCCTGGATTCTTTGTCCAGACAGGCAAGTAAAGTTAATGAAAACATTGACAAACTTATCTTGTTGCTCTCCGAAAATGTTCAGGATGTCAGAAATGCGAAAAGTGAAATCAAACAGATTCTTGGGCTAACCCGTTTCACCATCAGCTACGGAGAAAGGGTTCGCACTTGGGGTAATCTGCATCTGGCCGATGTTAAGGAACGGGCACAAAGCATTTTCTATTACCCTCTTTTTACCATTGGCACATCGGCCATAACCCTGTTGATTATTGTCAAAATTGTTTTTCTGTTTTTATTGGGAATTGTTTTTCTGCGCTGGATCCGCCGACAGGTTGCCGACCTGCTGGAGCAAAAAGTCGGTTTGTCTAGCGGGGCCACCAATTCCATTACCACATTGGGATATTATATTTCTCTGCTGCTGGGTACTGTTGTTATTCTTTCAACTGCCGGGATGGATCTGAGCCAGCTCAGTATTATTCTCGGGGCTCTCGGTGTTGGAATCGGTTTCGGCCTGCAAACGATAACCAACAATTTTATCAGCGGCATTATCCTGTTGACTGAACGGTCGGTAAAAGTAGGAGACTATGTTCGGCTTGAAGAAGGTCTTATCGGTGAAGTGAAGAAGATGTCAATCAGGGCCACTATTGTACGAACTGCTGAAGGTGAGGATGTTATCGTGCCCAACTCCGAATTTATCACCAGCCGGGTCAATTCCTGGACTTATGACGATGACTGGCGTCGCCTCAGCATTCCTTTTGGTGTTTCCTATGATTCTGACCCCGATGAAGTGGTTCGTCTGGCGGAAGCAGCAGCCAGAGAAGTCGCCATTACGCGGGAAGATGCCAAACACCGCCTCAGCATATTTTTTGAAGGATTTGGTGACAACAGCCTTGATTTTTCTATCCGGGTCTGGTGTCGCATGTCCAACCTGAAAGCTCCTTCCGGTCTGAAAAGTGATTATTATTTTGCCCTGTTTAAAAAATTAAGGGAGGCCGGCATCAGCATCCCCTTTCCCCAGCAGGACCTGCATTTGCAGTCTGCTTCCCCTGAATTAACTGAGGCCCTGAAAAAATTACTGGATCCCGGGAAGTCACAAGATTGATAGCAAGAAATCACATTACTTTGATTGATTTATCTTGATTGCAAGGGAAATTATATGGCTGCGTTTGATAATCAAGGCATCCACATGTGAGGAGGAATTCAATGGCGGAACATCAAGATCATGCTCATGTCTGCCAGGTCTGTCATCAGACCAAACAGACAAATCAACTCCTGCCCGCCAAAATGGTGCGGGGAGGGGTGCTGCAATTAATCAAAAAGGATACCCTAACCTGGGATGAAAAGGGTGAGATTTGTTTCAGCTGCCTCAACCGCTATCGTACCAAATATGTGCAGCAACTGATGGAAAAGGACCTTGGTGAACTTGATGAACTCGAAAAAGAGGTTGTCGAAAGTCTGCAGAAAAATGAGCTGCTTTCTGAGAATATTAATGATGAATATGAGCAAAGCCTCACGGTTGGCGACCGCATCTCTGACAAGATGGCTGAATTTGGCGGCAGTTGGAGATTCATCATTTATTTCGCCGTATTTCTGTTTGCTTGGATCGCCATAAACTCCGCTTTTCTGCTATGGCATCCTTTTGATCCTTATCCTTTTATTCTGCTGAATTTAATACTGTCGTTATTGGCTGCGATCCAGGCCCCCATCATTATGATGAGCCAGAATCGGCAGGAGGACCGCGACCGGATGAGGGCAGAAAATGATTATCAGGTAAACCTCAAGGCGGAAATGGAGGTGAGGATTATCAATGAAAAGCTCGATCATTTACTATCCCAAGTGATGAGACGTTTCATGGAAACCCAGCAGATTCAAATGGAGATGCTTAATGAGGTTCATGATCAAATAAAATAAATTATGTTTGGACTTCCACTAAGCCATATATGGTATTGCTCATCTTCTTGGTTGGTGACTAGTAGTGCTGCTACATTTTATCAGGGCATATTATAACTACCCGCTGCTTTTTATCTGGAGTATTTTTGAAGGTGAAGTCGGGCTGGCTCTGGCCGGCTCCCTGACAAAAACCGGTCAGTTTCGTTTTGAATATATCCTCCTTATTGCCGTTTTGGGAGCTTTAATTGGTGATGTCAGCGTTTTTATCGCCGGACGGGTTTTCAGAACCAGAGCTGAACACTGGCTGCAGCACTACCGCCAGCGACTAACACACGTCAAACAGTGGCTGTTGCGCTATGGCGGGTGGGTGCTCATTTTTGAACGCTTTATATTTGGCACCCATATTCCGGCTTTATTAATGATCGGCGTTTCCGATTTCCCCGTTTGGAGATTTTTATTGTTAGATTTTATCGGGGTTGTACTCTGGGCGACAACATTTACTTCCCTTGGGTGTTATTTTGGTGGAACGTTTGTCTCCCTGTTGGGTATAATTCAAAAACATCTTAATGTCGTTTTGTTTGTCGCGATCTTCTGTTTTGCTGTTCGCTGGTTTTACCTGAAGAGTAAAAAGGGCAGATGAAGAACAACATCATCAACGGTATTGCCATCAAGAGAGGTGCCCTGGTCGTCTGTCTGGGAAATTGGCTGGATTTTTAAGAAGGTTTTCATTTGGGCTCATTGGGGATGTCACGATATGTATCATTGGTTGAGAGATCATCGGCGGAAGAAAATCTTAACAGAACCGTTTCCTCTGGTGTGGAGGACTATCCTGGGGGAAAAGGTCAGGCATTATTCTTTTTTAAATGCTGATGAAAAGCATCGCCTGGAACAGTTGCTCCAGGTGTTTGTTGCTGAAAAAACATTTATTGGTTGCAATGGTCTGGAAATGGTGGATGAAATACGGGTTGTTATTGCCGCTGATGCCTGTATGCTGATCCTTGGCCTGCCCCATAATCTTTATGGAAAACTTGAAACGATCCTGGTGTATCCTTCAACGGTCGTTGTTCCGCCTCCAAAAGCCGGAGTGTTTACCCAAAGCCCGCTTTTTGAACGGTCTGAAACCCCGATTTCCGGTCAGGCATTTATAAACGGTCCGGTGATTCTCGTTTGGGATGAGGTGAAAAGGGAGTCGCGTCATCCTGAAACCGGGCATAATGTTGTCTACCATGAGTTTGCCCATTATCTTGATATGCTGGATGGTCGGGCGGATGGCACGCCGGAGCTGCGCAGTCGGGAGCAATACCGGATGTGGGCAGAGGTTTTTGCAGCGGAGTTTTTAGCCTTGCGCCGGAAACTGAAGGCGGGAGAAAAAACGTTCTTTGATTCCTATGGTGCTACCAATGAAGCTGAATTTTTTGCCGTGGCAACCGAGTATTTTTTTGACCAGCCGGTAAAAATGCAAAAAAACCACAAGGCTTTATACGATGTTCTGGCAGGATTTTATCAGCAGGATACCGCGGAGCGGGAAAGACGCAGCAGGAAAAACAGTCATGGCGGAGTATGATGTTGCGAAAATGAGAGTTGCGGCATAAGGTTGAAGATGGAGTGTTGGGTGCCGATTGATTGCCGGCGCTAAACTGGAAAAACGACCGACCATCACAAGCCCGGGCCGATGCCTGTTGCCGCCCGGTTGAGAATCCTTATCCCAGTCCTGGAAGAAGTTTTACCAGCCCCAAGGCAATCATTTGAATGCCGATTGCGGCCAGCAGAAGACCCATGACCCGGGTGGCGATATTGAGCCCGGTAATCCCCAGTTTTTCCCCGATGGGTGTCGCCAATCGCAAGGCTGCCCACACCGCCACCGCTACAACGACGATTCCAGCGCTTAATATCAGGCGGTCAGATAAGTTGGCTGCTTGATGCGCGTCAACAATGACCAGACTGATGGCTCCCGGCCCCGCCATGAGTGGAATTGCCAGGGGAACAACGGCAATATTCTCCTTGTTGCCGGCTTCATTGGCCTCTTCCGGACTTTGTTTGCTGTGATTTTGTCTGGCATGCAGCATATTGATTGCCATCAAGAGGATCAGCAGGCCGCCGCCGACGCGAAATGCAGGGATGCCAATACCGAAAAATTCCAGGATGGCATCCCCTGCCCAAGTCGCAATAACCAGGATAACGGCAACTGAGAATGCACTCACACGGGCGATCTGGTGGCATTCCGCAGGCTCTCGGTCTCCACATAATGACAGGAAGACAGGAATAGCCCCCAGCGGATTAACAATAGCCAGAACCCCAATCAATGCTTTTGCATACAGTGTGTATTCCGGGGAAAATATCATTATGATGCCGACTCTTCTATCTGTTGGGATGTTGCAACAACCGGTTTTTTATCTCAGGCAGCGCTCACCGCTTGATTAGTGGCCGCTTTGCCGACTGGATAAAGATTGCCGAAATGGTTCTGCCAGGTTCTGATATAGTTACCAATCATGGGATTTTTTTTCAATAGAATTGAGGAGGTTGTTTTGAAATAGCACTCATTTGGGTATATTCTATTTTTTCAGCAGTGGCAACCGATGTGGTGAAAGTGCAGGTCTATCGTCATTTGCAGTACCGTACCAAAGGGCATCAGAAGTTTCTTTCGCTGGTTAGACAACCTTTCCATTTTATGGGGATGCGGAGATAGGTCTCTGGGGGGAACCCAATTGTCTGGAAATTTCGATGGAAAAGATTTGTTCAAACTGTTATAAATAATATCTGGGACGGCCTTCTATTAAAGAAGCACGATATAGAATAAGGAGAATAAAGCATGGAAGATATCAAGCGTATTCTGGTGATGAGTAGATCCACAAAATCCTGTCATAAAGCGGTTCACTATGGTTTTAAGTTGTCAAGAATGGTAGGAGCTGAGTTATATGTGGCGCATGTATTTACCGATATTTTTAACTTGAAGGGTGGAAATATTTTTATCTCTCAGGATGAGATTCGTGAGGAATATGAGCAGGCGAAAAGTAAAACAAAAGCAGAACTTGACAAGCTGATTGCGGCGGAGCAAGACCCTGAAAAACCGGTTAAAGTGGAGGAAATTATTACCAATGGACCTGTGTATGATGAAATAATCGGCATGGTTGAAAAGGATGATATTGATTTGCTTATCATGATGGCCCATGAAGAAGGTCATTTGGAAAGTTATCTTTTTGACCACGATAATCAGAGACTTATCCGGACAATGCCCTGCTCCATTTTCCTGGTGAAAGAATAAAAACTCTTTGTTATGCTGTTTGAATCTTATTGCAGCCATTGGCTTGAGTGAGGTGAAGGAGCGTCTTTCTCCATGTTTGGCTGTTTCCCGCTTGGAGGCCATTGTTGTCTGCCTTTCAGTCGTCAACGTCCGACATAATGGGCCAGCATAATTCTTGTGACCGTGTTGACAACAAACCATGACCATGGAATGGATGAGGTAGTTAGTATTCATCCGGAAATGTTCATTTTCCAACCTGATTAGTACTAATCTTCAGCCAGGCTCATCTGGTGAGCCACTTGATGATGTA
>JAOZRP010000415.1 GCA_029940125.1 bacterium | reverse complement strand
GACATGATCCGCTTGACAATCTCGTTTTCCAGCTCGCGGTCATAAACGCAGTAGCTGCCGTAGCGGTCGACGATGACATCGTATTCCGGGGTGATGAAGGCCGTGGTGTTAACCTGCTCCAGGATTGCCGGTCCCCGCACCCGGTTGCCGTATTCCAGTTTCAAGGCATCATACACCGCCACCGGGCAGAATTTGTTTTCGCTGGGCAGATAGACCGGCCGCTCCTTTTTGAACGCCTTTTCCGGGCTTTCCCCGGCGAAGGGAACCGGATTGAAAGCCGGCTTTTCGGTAACCCCGATGGCAATCAGGCGCAGGTTGATCAACTCCACCGGCGTCTGCTCCTCTTCCAGGGAATAGCCGTACAGACGGTTGTGAACCGGGTGGAACTTGGCGGCAATGGCTTTCCAGTCGCCGTTCTCCAGGTCGTCCGGGCTGATTTCAACGTTGACCTCGTGGTACTGCCGCAGGTAGCGCAGGTCCAGGGAATGGATGAAGCGGATATTTTCCTCGGCAATTCCCTCTTCAGCCAGCAGCCGGCGGCCGGCGTCGACCATTTCTCGGAAATACTGCCGCCACAGCTTCGCGTCTGCGTGGTCAAGACGGGTGATGTAGCTCTTGACGAAATCGTGCTGCAGATCGGACATCAGCATCCCGGCGGCGCAGAAAATTGATGATTCCCGCGGGATGATCATCGAGGGTATTTCCAGCTCACGGGCAATCAGGCAGGAGTGGTTGGGCCCGGCGCCGCCGGCCACCACCATGGGAAAATCCCGTGGGTCCGCCCCTTCCTTGACCGCCACCTCGCGCACCGCCGCCGCCATGTTGACGTTGATGATGTTGTACATGCCCGCCGCCGCTTCGATGACGTCGTAGCCCAGGGGTCGGGCAATCTTTTCCTCGATGGCCTTCTCCGCTTTCGCCCGGTCCAGGGGCATGCGGCCGCCGGCAAAGAACTCCGGCTCCAGGTAGCCCAGCAGCAGGTCGGCGTCGGTGCAGGTGGGCTCCGTTCCCCCCAGGCCGTAGCAGACCGGGCCGGGCTTGGAACCGGCGCTCTGGGGACCCATGCGCAGCAGGCCGCCTTCGTCAATCCAGCCGATGCTGCCGCCGCCGGCGCCGATGGTCACCACGTTCAGCATCGGCAGGGCCGTGCGCAGGCGGTTGATTTCTCCCACGGTCGTGGTTGAAGGTTTTTTATTTTTGATCACCGCGGCGTCGAAGCTGGTGCCGCCCATGTCAACGGTAATGCAGTCGTCGTATCCCTGAACCCCGGCGTAGAACACCCCGGCCACCGGTCCGCCGGCCGGCCCGGACAGCAGGGTCAGGGCCGCTTTTTCCATCGCCTGCGGCGGCGACACCACCCCGCCGTTGGAGGCCATGATCAGCAGAATCCCCTGGAAGGATTCCTGTTCCAGCTTGCCGATCAGGGCTTCCAGGTAGTTTTTGAGGATGGGGCCGATGTAGGCGTTGAGGGCGGTGGTGCTGACCCGGTCATAGAAGCGGATGGAAGGCAGAAGTTCCGAGGAAACGGTGATATAGCAGTCCGGCAGCAGTTCCCTGGCCAGGGCCGCCGCCTGCTGCTCGTGGTCGTCGTTGGCAAAAGAGTTCATGAAGCAGATGGCCAGGGCTTCCACCTCTTCCGCCTTGAGCATTTCAATTTTTTTCCGGAGGTCGGCGGGATCAAGGGGGGTGACCACGGCGCCGCGGTAGTCAACCCGTTCGCGGATCGGCTGGCGCAGGTAGCGCTCTACCACCGGCCGGGCGTTGGGGTAGCGGTTGTTGTACTGTTCCTCCCGGATGCCGCGCCTCATTTCCAGGGCGTCGCGGCAGCCTTCGGTGGTCAGCAGGCCGGTTTTCACCCCGCTGTAGGTCAGGGTGGCGTTGGTGGTCACCGTGGTTCCATGGACGATCGTTGAAACCTGGGCGAGAAAATCCTTTACCGGGACTCCGTGAGCCGCCGCCATTTCGCCAATGCCCCGCATGGTGGCGATGGAAGGATCATCGGGAGTGGACAAAACCTTGTAGATTTCGGTCGAACCATCCTCGGCGGTCAGGAGAAAATCGGTAAAGGTTCCACCCACGTCAATGCCGATTTTGAACTTCATCTGCTACCTCTATGGATGCTGTCAGCAGTCAGCTTTCAGCTCCCGAATTAGATGATTTTGATAATTGTAAATTT
>JAOZRP010000414.1 GCA_029940125.1 bacterium | reverse complement strand
AATGGGAACGGGAGCCAGAACAATGTCATCCGTCAGGTTCAATGTTATTGGAGTGTCATCACCTGAATAAGCAAACAGCGAGGTCATTATTGCCGGGTTTTCGTATGATTGGTTAATGGTAATAGTCCAAGCGCCGTCGGAAAGTAAACCAATCACGCCCCCGTCACCAATGTCGGCCCGCCAGTTCCAGTGGCCCACGAAAAAGTTGTTAACATTTTGATCTTCCTCCAATTCGTCACTATAGTCGCCGTAAGCAGGGTCATCGCTGTAGATGACCGCAAGATCGTTGGTATCGGAAACCGTTATTTCCCAACGCATGGTTTGAAGCTCGTTCAGGTTTGGTCCTCACTGCCCAGTGCTGGAGACCCGTTTCGGGGGTGGGGAGGCCACCAACCGAGTAGTATAAGGAAACGAAAACGGTTCGGCCCGGAACGGGAGTCGGAGGGGTTCATAGTACCGTTTGAGGCAGAGGGACAAAAAATAGGGGACGGACCCCGATTTTTCCAACTTACACCAGTTGTGAAAGGAACGTCAGGGCGGGCACTTTTATCGGCCGGCCACTGGCGAAGCAGTCGGCTTCAACATACGGGGCAGCCAATTCAACCTGAAAAGCGTGCTCAACCTGCAGAAGTTTACTGAAATAGTGCAGGTGGGGTGACATGCTGCCCGTGCTTCCTGCCTTTACCTCAACCAGAAGCCACGGGCAGCCTTCCCTGGAAACCAGAAAATCAACCTCCCGCTTTGCCTTGTCACGTACGTAGTGCAGTTCATAATTGCCGAAGCCGGCATCGTTCCAGTAATGAACCGCTTTCAGCAGGTGTGAGGCTACCAGGTTTTCATTCCTGGCGCCATAGTCATCGGCGAGGGACCAGTCCCACAGGTAAACTTTCGGCTGCTTGCGCAGGGATTTGGGTACATTGGTATGGTAGGGAGTGATCGTATAGCAGTAATAAAGATTTTCCAGGACGGCCAGCCATCGTCTGATCGTGTCAACCGTAACATTGATTTGCCGGGCCAGGGTGGAATAATTCAACAGGCAGCCAGCCTGATGCCTGATAAGCCTGGCCATGATTTCCAGCTGTGATATCTCATGGATATTGGTGATTTCCCTGACATCCTCGCGTAAAAGCTGTTCGGTTCTCAGCTTCCGCCAGCGGTTGTAAAAGCGCTTGTTGCTTTTGAGAAAAGGTTCCGGGAAGCCACTGTAGGCAAGCAGGGTTTCCACGCTGTCGGCAGATATTTGGCGGGGTGGCCTTATTTCCGTCGCCCCCGGCGTCGAGTCCGCCAGTTCGCCGATTGTAAGAGGGTGCATCCTGTAGGGGAAGTATCTTCCCATTAAACTGTCGCCGATTTTCTTATAAATATTCAGTTTGGCGCTGCCGGTTACCAGGATGCGATAATGTTTGCCGTAGCTGTCAAAAAATCCTTTAAGAAACTGTTTCCATTTACGGTATTTATGCAGTTCATCAAAAATCAGCAATTGGTTTTCAGCCTGGACTCTGTCCAGGTTGTAAGTTTTTATGCAGTCTTCCACGCCCCTGGTGATCGCCAGTCGATCATCCTGGTTGTCCCAATTGATGTAGAGGGCGTCAGGGAACAGCATAGTGGCGGTGGTGGTTTTGCCGACCTGGCGGGGACCGCTGACCAGGGCCATTTGCCGATTGCTGGCAAAATGATCCTTAAGAAGATGGTTGTAAATTCTGTCCATGACCTACTCCATTTTGGTGAGATACTTTAAACCATTGTTATCATGAATCGCTTGAGAAGGCAAAGACCATTTTACGCAATATCGTAAATTAGTACGAACTATTTTACGATGCATCGAAAAACAAAATCGGGATCCGTCCCTTATTTTTCCTCGTCCCCTCTTTTACTCCCTTACATTTTTCGGCCGGTAGTCCGCCACCGCCGCCATCCGCTGCCGGACCGACGGGTGGATTTTCTCCAGCTCCGGTCCCAGCCTGCCGATGGGCCGCACATAAGGCTTTTTCGCCCAGTAGATGCCCCGCCGGGAGCGGTGCAGTTTTCCCCGCACGTCCGGCCGGGCGATTTTTTCCAGGTAGTTGCGGTCGAACACCAGCCCGGCCCGCTCCGCCTGTTCCACCATCCACATCAGGGCGATGTCCGCCAGCCCCGTTTCCCGGTAGCCGCCGCCGATATCGCAGTGGACCCCGGCAAACCAGTCCT
>JAOZRP010000084.1 GCA_029940125.1 bacterium | reverse complement strand
CTTCAATGTACGCGGTATTGTATGACCTCCTATCTACTGCTTTTCTTCTTCGGAGTCGTTGCCGGCACCTTGAACGTCATTGCCGGCGGCGGCTCTTTTTTGACCGTTCCCCTGCTGATTTTTCTCGGCCTGCCGCCGACGGTGGCCAACGGCACCAATCGGGTGGGCATCCTGCTGCAGAATGTCAGCGCCGTCTGGGGCTTTCATCGCCACCAGGTGGTTGACTGGCGTTATGTCCTCTGGGCGGCCCTGCCGGCGACGTTCGGCGCCCTGCTGGGCTCTTGGGGGGCGGTGGTCATCGGTGAGCAGGCGTTTAAGAATTTTCTGGCCCTGGTGATGATTATTGTTACCCTGTGGACCCTGTGGGATCCGCTGAAAGGAACTAAACGGGAACGGCCGTTGGCGGAAAAGCCCCGGATCGGCTGGCTGGCTTTCGGTTTTTTTCTGGTTGGCATCTATGGCGGTTTTGTGCAGGCCGGCGTCGGCTTCCTGATCCTGGCTACCACCACCCTGGCCGGCCTCGATTTGGTTCGGGGCAATGCGGTCAAGGTCCTCAGCATCCTGATTTACACGTTCCTGGCCCTGGGCGTGTTTGCCTGGCAGCATAAAGTGAACTGGCCGCTGGGCTTGACTTTGGCGGCCGGTACCGTGGTCGGCGGCCAGCTGGGAGTGCACCTGACGGTGTTGAAAGGCCATCAGTGGGTAAAAAGGGTGGTGACCGTGGTGGTGATTCTGCTGGCGGTGAAACTGCTGGTCATGCGGGTCTGATAAAAGATCAGCCTTCCGGTTCCCGCAGTACCTGGGCGCTGCGGGAGGGCAGGTAGAGGCGAAGCTGCAGCCTGCCGCTGTCCGGTTGATCGCAGGGAAAATGTTTCTGGTCTGGTTCGAGGCGCCCGTGGCCGCCGTAGCGGGGAGCGTCGCTGTCCAGAACCATCCGGTATTCCCCGTTCAACGGTACCGTAAAGCCGTAATGGCTGAAGGATTTCCAGGGGTGGAAATTGAAGGCGAACACCAGCCCGCCCCGCCGGAAAATGATTACCTTGTCGTCGTTGTGGATGTGGAGTAAATCGGGATTTTCCCCGTCCAGCCATGGGTGTTTTTGGGCCAGGGCGATCATGTCCCGGTCAAAGGCGGCCAGGAAATGATATTTTAACAAAGGGTCGTCCCGAAGCCGCCATTGCCGGCGGGCATAGTGGTATGACCAGTTGTTTCCCGGCCGCGGGAAATCAATCCACTCCGGGTGGCCGAATTCATTGCCCATAAAAGTCAGATAACCGTTCCCGGCCGTGGCCAGGGTAATCAGGCGCATGAGCTTGTGCAGGGCCATTCCCCGGTCCACCACCAGGCTGGGGTCGTCAGCCCGCATGTGGTCATACATTTCCTGGCCGATGAGCCGGAAAATCAGGGTCTGGTCTCCCACCAGCGCCTGATCATGGGATTCGGCGTAGCTGATGCTTTTTTCCCGGGGCCGACGGTTGTTCAGTTCATGCCAGAGATGTTCCATCGGCCAATCTTCATCTTTTACTTCCTTGGTCAGCTTGATCCAGTAGTCAGGAATGCCCATGGCAAAACGGTAGTCAAAACCGATGCCGCCCCGGCCGAGGGGCAGGGCCAGTCCCGGCATGCCGCTGATATCCTCGGCCACGCTTATCGCCGCCGGATGAAGATCATGGATGAGCCGGTTGGCCAGGGTCAGGTAGGTCAAGGCGTCTTCGTCCACGTGATCATCGAAGTAGTCGTCGTAGGAGGTGAAGGCTTTTCCCAGCCCGTGGTGGTCGTAGAGCATGCTGGTGATGCCGTCAAAACGGAAGCCGTCAAAATGATATTCCTCCAGCCAGAACCGGCAGTTGGAAAGCAGGAAATGGAGGACTTCGGGTTTGCCGTAGTCGAAGCAGCGTGAATCCCAGGCGTGGTGGCGTCCCCGGGGTCCCTGGTGGAAGTACTGGTATTCCGTGCCGTCGAAGCGGCTCAAGCCTTCCACCTCATTGCTGACCGCGTGGGAATGGACCAGGTCCATGATAACCGCCAACCCGAGAAGATGTGCCTGGTCGACCAGCTCTTTCAGCTCTTCCGGGGTGCCGAAGCGGGAGGAAGGAGCGAAGAAATTGGCGACGTGATAGCCGAACGAGGCGTAGTAGGGATGCTCCTGGATGGCCATCAACTGGATGGTGTTGTAGCCCGCGGCGGCGATCTGCGGTAGAATAAGGTTGGTAAATTCCCGGTAGGTGCCGATCTTTCCTTCTTCCTGGGCCATACCCACGTGGGCCTCATAGATCAGCAGGCCGTCGGCTGGCGGCTGGAATGTGTGGCTCTGCCATTGGTAGGGCTGTTCCGGCTGCCATACCTGGGCATTGAAAATCAGGGTCTGGGGGTCCTGCACCACCCTCCCCGCGTAAGCCGGCAGCCGGTCCCCAGCGCCGCCGGGCCAGTGAATCCGGAAGCGATACAGATCACCGTGCTTCAGAACTTCAGCCGGCAGGCTGATTTCCCATTCCCCCCAGGTGTTGACCCGGTTCATGGCATAGCGCTGCTCTTCCCGCCAGTGGCTGAAATCCCCGATGACGTAGATGGCGCTGGCGTTCGGGGCCCATTCCCGCAGCACCCACTTCCCGTCCTGGAAATGAAGCCCGAAATGCAAGTGCCCGGCGGCAAATTCCTTCAGGCTGACTTCCCCCTGGGTGATCTGCCGTTCCCTGGCCCTGGTTTTTTCCGCCCGCCGTCGCAGGACGGTTTCGTATGCCTGCAGCAGCGGGTCGATTGCCAGCAGTGTTTCAACCCCTCCGGGCTGCCCGGATTGTGATATGCTGGAAGTTGTCAAAGCTTGTTTTTTTCTCCCCGGATATTGGCGATAATATCCGGAATCTGTTGGGCTATTTTGGTTTCCGGTGCCGCTTTGGCCGCCTGTTCCAGGTTGCTGATTCCCGCCTCCTTGTCCCTTTTCCCCTTCAGGCAGATGCTGGCTTTGAAAAGGTAGAGGCGCTGCCGGTCCTCAGGCTGGAGACTCGTTTCTTCTTTGAGCAGCTTGTCCAGATCAGCCAGGGCCTGGTCAAAGTTTCCCGTCTTCTGCAGGGCGGCTTCAATCGGGGCAACCTTGTGCTGGAGTCCGTATTTTGCCCGCAGGCCGGCCTGGTTGTCCGGGTCGAGTTTGACAATCTCGTCGATGATCTGATCACGATTCCCCAGGAGATGGGAAGCCGCCATGGCCGTCAGTGCCTGGTCCAGCAGCCTGGCCCGTTCCAGGCCGGCGGCCTTCCCGGCCTCAAGCAACAGCTTGTCGTAGTTTTTCTTGCTGTTTTGGAAATGGTGCAGCTGGGCCAGGTATGGTTCCACTCCACCCTGCTGGTAGCCGGTTCTGGCGTAGGGTCTGCCGGCGGCGTCGGCAAGGATGACGGTTGGAAAGCCCTGAATGGCATATTTTTCCGCCAGCTGCCGGTTTTGTTCCTTGACGGCTGCCGCGATTTCCTTTTGCCGGGGAAAATCAATCTCCACCAGGACGAAACTTTTTTCTGCTTCCTGGGTGAATTGTTCCTGGGAAAAGACTTCCTGCTGCAGTTTCTGGCACCAGTGGCACCAGTCGGAGCCGGAAAAAACCAGCAGCATGTCTTTCTGTTCCTGGACGGCTTTGGCCTGCGCCGCTTCAAAATTGTTGAACCAGGCGGCCTGGGCCGGGGAAAAGAACAGAACCAGGATGATCATTGTTGATGAAAAGATGAAAAAACGTTTCAGCATCTGCGTGTAGTCCTCCGTATGTTGTTGATAAAAATATTTCCATGACCTGGTCTTCGGTTGCAGGCCCGGCCATGGGGTGGTCTTTTATGGTTTCAGAATACCTTGCTTTATCGGTTCAGCAGCGGCCGCTGCAGCATTTCCTCGTAAAGGTCGATATAGCGGCGGGCGGTGACGGCGTGGTTGAACGTGGCACTGCTTTCCTTCATGATTCTGGCGATCTGCTCCTGTTTTACGGCTGCCGGGAGGTTGTAAAAATTCATCGCCTGTTCGATGGCCCAGAGCAGCCCGGTGGCATCATGGTATTCAAAAAGAAAGCCGTTGCCGATGTTTTTCTCCGGCTGGAGGTGAACGACGGTGTCGTGAATGCCGCCGGTGTCGTGGGCTACCGGCAGGGCGCCGTAAATGGGGCCGATCATCTGGGGCAGGCCGCAGGGTTCATAGCGCGAAGGCATGAGGATGAAATCAGAGGCTCCGTAAGCCTGGCGGGCCAGAGTTTCGTCGAAGTTGCAGACCGCCACCCGATCGTGCAGTTGGTGAAAATTGACGATGTCCTTGAAATGCCGTTGAAATTCTCCATTGGCAACGAAAACAATCTGCAGATTCTGCTGCCAGTAGCTAGACACCAGGTGATAGAGAATGTCAGCCAGCAATTGGCAGCCTTTCTGCACCGTGTCAAGCCGTGAAGGCCAGAAGAACAGGGGGGCTTGGTCGTCCTGGATCAATCCCAGGTTTTCCTGGAGCAGGCGTTTGTTTTCACGCTTGCCGTCGCCGAAGCTGGTATAATCATAACGGCGGGCCAGCGCCTGGTCGGAAGCCGGGTTGTACGAGGGGTCCGGAGCATTCAGGATGCCGACCCCGCAGTGGGCGTGCCATTTATGGGACAGCTCCTGGCGGATTTGGGGCTCGACAAAATCATGGCGCCCCTCGACAATTTCCCGCAGGAAGGTAGGACTGACTGTGTTTACGTAGTGAGCGGCGAAGATGCCGCTGGTCAGAAAGTCAACCGGGTTGCTTTCCCGGGTTTCCTCGTAATTGTACGCCGCCCGTTCGAAGTACAGGTTGTGCCAGAACTGGGCGGTGTCGATGCCCCGGTCCTCGATGTGGGCCATGGTGGTTTTCACCGTGTGGATGTTGTGGATGGTGAACAGGCAGGGTATGCCGTGGTAGCGCGACATGGCCGGAATCAGGCCGGTCATCCAGTCGTTGCAGTGGATGAGGTCCGGTTGCACCCGGGGGATGATGTTGTTGATTACTTCACGCTGGAAGGCCAGGCTGATCAGCAGGTTTTTCCAGGTGTAATTGGAATAGACCTGGCTGCGGTAGTAGAAAACCCGGTCTTCCGCCAGGTGGAGGCGTTCATCTGGCACCTGCTCCCGGATGGTCTGCCATTCCCGCTGCAGGCGTTCTGGTATCTGGTTGTTGAACATGCCCCGGTAGTCGGGCAGGGCCACGTGGACGTCGGCACCCTGTTCAAACAGGGCGCTGATCAGGGCGGCGGATACGTCCGCCAGCCCCCCGGCCTTGGCGGTCAGGTAGTTGCTCATGTTTCCCATGCCGTTAGGCAGGTAGGTGACCTCGGGGGTGACAATCAGGACCCGGGGATTTTTACGGGAGGCAGGCATGCGTCCCTTCCTTTCCGTGAGTACTCAATTTTCTGAGTTTTGTTATTGTGTATATCCAACCTGATACTCGGGGTTGGTTCATAGCGGTTTTGGCCGCCGAACTTCACTCACGCCCAGGTGATGAACATGGTGTCGTGCCGGAGCCGGAGGTCGCCCTCGGGCGTGACCCGGGCGGTAAAGCCGTAGCGGCCGGCGACATCGCAGTGGAAGGTGCAGGCATAGCGATAGGTGCCGTTGCCCAGGTCTTCCTCAACCGCCATGATTTCCGTCATGCCGGGATCTATCCGGTCCAGGGACTGCACCGGCCCGTAGTACAGTTCCACCTTGACTTCTTCGGGCCGCAATTCCCCCAGGTGGACGATCGTGGTGGCTTTGAAGGTATCGCCGACCAGGAAGGAGGCGCCGTTGCTGCGCTGCGGCGGCTCAATGCTGATGGTGTCCCACAGCTGGTGGAGTCGATAATGCTGGGCGCGCAGTTCAGCCGCTTCCCGGGCGTTGTCGGCCAGCAGTTCGTCATGGCGCCTGGCCACCGGGAGATAGAAGCGCTGCTGGTATTCATTGACCATGCGGATGCTGCAGAAATCCTTCATGGCCATTTTCATTGATTCCTTCATCATCTTTATCCAGCGGGTTGGGGTGGTGCCGTCCCGCCGCTCGTAGAAGCAGGGAATGACCTCGTTTTCCAGGATATTGTACAGGGCCTGGCTTTCCACCGCATCCTGGTAATGGGGGTCGTCGTATTCCTCGCCGTTGCCGATCCGCCAACCTCGGTCTTCATTATATCCTTCGCACCACCAGCCGTCAAGAATGCTGACATTCAGGCCGCCGTTGATGGCTGCCTTCATGCCGGAGGTGCCGCAGGCTTCGTACGGCCTCCTGGGATTGTTGAGCCAGACATCGGCTCCCCGGACCAGGTAGCGGGCGATGTTGATGTCGTAATCTTCCAGGAAAACGAAGCGATGCCGGACGCTGGGACGGTTGGCGAACTCGATAATCCGTTTGATCAGCTCCTTGCCTTCATTGTCCCGGGGATGGGCTTTGCCGGCAAAGATGAACTGCACCGGCCTGGTGGGGGAATTGATCATGGCCTCCAGTCTTTCCGGGTCGGAGAGCAGCAGGGTCGCCCGTTTGTAGGTGGCGAAGCGGCGGGCGAAAGCGACGGTCAGGATGTCCTGGTCAAGCACCGATTCGGCAAACTGCATCACCGATGTCGGGGCGTTGCGCTGGCTGTACTGCTTGACCATCAGCCGGCGGCAGGTGTTGACCAGGCGGGAGCGGCACATCTGGTGGGCGTTCCACAACTCTTCGTCATAGATCTCGTCAATCTTGTGGGTGACGTCGTCTTCGCAGGGGTGCAGGGGCCAGTCAGGGCCGAGATAATTCTCGAAAAGATTGTAGTTCCGATGGGATATCCAGGAGGTGATGTGGATGCCGTTGGTGACGTGGGAGATGGGTATTTCCGCTTCCGGCCTTCCCGGCCAGACGTGAGCCCACATGCGGCGGGCAACCCGGCCGTGGAGTTCACTGACCCCGTTGCAGTACTGGGACATGCGCAGCCCGAAGATAAACATGGAAAACTGGCTGTCGGGACCTGATCCCGCCGGCTGGCCCCAGGAAATCATTTCATCGGCCGTGGTGCCCAGGGTGTCCTGCAGGGCTTCAAAGTAGGGTCTGACCAGCTGGGGCGGGAATTCGTCATGGCCGGCGGAAACCGGGGTATGGGTGGTGAAAATGGTGGTTCGGGGCACGATTTCCAGGGCGGTTTTCAAATCGACCTGGTGAGTTTCCATGCAGTGGTGCAGCCGCTCCAGGCTGCAGAAGGCCGAATGTCCTTCGTTCATGTGACAAACCTTGGGTCGGATTCCCAGCGCTTCCAGGGCCCGCATGCCGCCGATGCCTAGGAGGATTTCCTGGGCCAGCCGTATGTGGGCTTCGCCGCTGTACAGTCTAGCGGTGATTTCCCGGATTTCCGCTGAATTTTCCGGCAGGTTGGTGTCCAGGAGATAAAGAGTTACCCGGCCGACCTGTACTTTCCAGACCGCGGCCCTGATTTCACCCTGGGGGCCGCTGACCGAGATGAATACTTGCTTGCCGCTTTCATCCCTGGCTTTGCTTAAGGGGAGGAAGTAGAGATTGGTTTCCAGGTAGCTTTCCTGCTGCCAGCCGCTCTGGTCCAGGTACTGGTGAAAATAGCCGTTCCGGTACAGGAGGCCGACGGCGGTCAGGGGCAGGGCCAGGTCGGAGGCCGCTTTTAAATGATCGCCGGCCAGCACTCCCAGGCCCCCGGCAAACAGGGGCAGGCTTTCATGGATGCCGAATTCCATCGAGAAATAAGCGATGCTTTTGTCGTCTCCATAAGGGGTTTGGGAATAGTCAATGGGGCTTTGGATCTGCTGCTGGTAGCTTTCCTCCACCCGCTGCAGGTGGGCGAGGAAGCTTTCATCGACGGCCAATTCCTCCAGCCGTTTCTGGGAAACCTTGGTGGAGAAAACCAGCGGGTTGCCGCTGGTATCGTCCCAGAGCCGGGGATCGATCCGGCGGAACAGTTCCACCGCGTCCCGCTGCCACGACCACCAGAGGTTGCGGGCCAGGGTGTTGAGAAAAACAAGGGGTTCGGGAACTTTGGGAAAAACGTTGAAAATCTGAATGTGACTCATAATAATGCTGCCTCTTTACCGTTTTATATACTTGCCTGGTCAGTAGCGTCCGGCACGCTTTTTGCGCTGTTTTAAAATCGGCAACCGGTGCTGTTTTCCGGCGCGACATCGTGAGCTGCCCAAAGTTTTTCCCG
>JAOZRP010000413.1 GCA_029940125.1 bacterium | reverse complement strand
TTTTTTTTGACAGCCTTTCAGGGATAAGGCACTAACCACCCAATTCAGGCATTACCATCATATTTTGATCATAGTGCACCAATCCGCGGCTGTCAATATGATTCAGCCACAAAAAAGGCGGGACCCGTTAAACGAGCCCCGCCTTTTTTCATTGCTTTTTTGTTTTTACCAGCGGTCATAAAAGAAGCCGGAAAACCCCCAGGCCTGATCGCCCAAAGCCAGCCGGGAGCGACAGTCATCGGAGCATGAACATCTTCGCCGGTCACAGCGTCGAGCCGCATGATGTGAACAATGCCGATGCCCGTGTTTCCAGCGATTATGCCTGGCCCGGTAAATGTCACCGGAGGCCCTATCCTGCAAACGGTGAAGCTGCCGTCTTTCTCCCCGGGAAAGCCAGCCGTCGGCAAGGGAATGCCGCCTGAACCGCTGTATCCACCGCTGCTCATTTTCCAGATACCGGTATTCCCTCCTGGTCAGATCACCACAGCAAACCCCTTCGACAATCCTTTCCCTTTGGTAGTGGCAGCGTTTGCCATAAGGACCATGGGCCCGGGAAACACCCACGTGCAGTACAACCAGCACCAAAACCACTGTTCCTGCAATTATCACTTTGTTTTTCATGGCATCTCTCCTTTCTTTCCGCCCTTGTTTATGTCATTAGACTCAAAGAAAAATATAAAGTTTACCCGAATTTCCGGTTGATAAATTTCCCTTTCTATTCTATATGATTATCCATATGATTAATTGCATATTAAACCAATTACACATAATGGAACCGCCAGGGAAAAAGAGGATATGATCAAGAAAATTTGTCATTATACAGGCTTCTGCCTGCTGCTTCTGTTTTTGCCGATCAGCGGCATGGCCGCCGACCTTCATCCCCTCACCCT
This sequence comes from bacterium, assembly GCA_029940125.1. Taxonomy (GTDB): domain Bacteria; phylum Desulfobacterota; class Anaeroferrophillalia; order Anaeroferrophillales; family Anaeroferrophillaceae; genus DQWO01. Next base: position 1,300 of record JAOZRP010000413.1, on the reverse strand, counting down.
CCAGGAAGCAATTGCCATCGCCCTGCGGGACAATCCGCTGATCAAGGCCCGCGGCGCGGAAGTCACCGGCGCCGTCGAAGGAAAAAAGGCCAGCAAGGGAGACTTGCTCCCCCGCCTGGACGCCTATGCCGGCTACCAGCGCACCTCCGACCCCATGGTCGTCGTTCCCATCAAGGGATTCAACACCACGCCGCCGACCTTCAGCCGCGACCATTACCAGGCCGGGATGACCTTCAGCCTGCCGCTTTACGAAGGAGGCCGGCGCTGGACCCGAATCACCGCCGCCGAACTCAGCAAGGCGATTGCCGACCAGGAACTCACCTTCTCACGGCAGGAAACCATTGCCAACGTTACCAACACCTTCAAGCAGATTCTTTCCCTGCGGGAGTTGGAAACGGCCCAGCAGCAATCCCTGGACGCCCTGAAAAAGGCCCGGAAGGATGTCAGCAGAAGGCTGGAACTGGGCCGGGCCGCCCCGGTCGACCTGATGAAAATGGACGCCCAGGTGGCCCGGGAAGAGCAGGATCTCATTCATACCCGGGAGGCAGCGGCAAGGAGCAGGCAGCTCCTGGCCGCCCTGCTGGGCAGAAATCCTGCCGTCCTGCCGGCCGTGGCCGGCAAGCTCTCCACCAACGTGCCTCCCCTGCCGGAAGCCGATGAAGAAACGCTGGCGGCCATGGTTGAAAAACGGCCAGACATCCAGAAAACCTCCCGGGAAGTCGAGCTGGCCGCCGCCAACGTCAAGCTCCAGCGGGGCTATCACTTCCCCGACGTCGCCCTGACCGGGGACTACGGCCAGCGGGCCGGCAGCGGCCTCAACGACAGTGAAGAAGTCTGGACTGCGGGAGTCAACGTCCGTTTCAATGTTTTCAACGGCGGCATCATCAGCGCCCACGTTCGGCAGGCGGAAGCCAAACTGGCGGCAGCCAGGGAAAGGCTGCGGCAGCAGAAGCTGGCGGCAATGACCGAAATCCAGCAGGCCCGCTCCCGGATGCGGGAAGCCGACGGCAAAATCGCCATGGCCCTCAAAACCATCCAGAGCGCCAGGGAATCATATCGCATTGAAGAGTTGAAATACCGGACCGGGGCGGGAACCATCACCGACAGCCTGCTGGCCCAGGCGGCCTGGTTCCAGGCCGAAGCCCTGAAGGCCGGGGCGGTCTACGAGCTGGAAAAAGCGGTGGTGGACTACCGGCTGGCCACCGGCACCATTGAGGAAGGAATCGGGGAAAATGGGTAAGAAAATCATCGTCATCATCGTTATCGTCCTGCTGATTGCCGCCGGCGTGCGCCTGGTAAA
>JAOZRP010000412.1 GCA_029940125.1 bacterium | reverse complement strand
CTGACCATGCACATGGGGCCGGAGTTCATCCTGGTCAACCTGAGCGTCGATTTCAAAAACAGCCTTTCAGCCGACCAGGTGGAACGAACGGTGCAGAGACTTGATGAGCAGATCAAGCAGGCTTACCCGCGGGTCAAGCGGATCTTCATCGAAGGGGAGGCCCGCCGCCTCAAATCCACGGCTTGATTCCGGGGAGGTCACGGCAGGCTCACCCTGGTTCCCACCCCGCCTTCAATATATCGTTCAGCGAAACTTTCCTTGAACATTGCCTTGGCCAGGTCGCCGGTGCAGTGGGTCGGGCAGACGTGCCTGACTGATGCCTGCTGCAGGGAGCGAATAACTTGCTGTATTGTCGGGGGACTTTCGTTCAACAGGTGAAATCCCCCCATGAGCAGCAGGATTTCCCTGTCCAGGATCTGCCGGGCCTTTTGGGCGATGGCGACGATGCCGGGATGAGCACAGCCGGTGATGACCACCAGGCCTGCCGTCGTATCGATGATCATCGCCTGTTCGCCGATATACTCTTCATTCATGGTTCCGGTTGAGTAAACATGATCAAAGAGCTGGGCGGCCTGCTGGTTGATGACGGTGACTTCCCGGACCTGCTTTTTGACGTCATGGATCAGATGTTTTGACAGCGACGCGGGCACGAAAAGGTGCAGGTGCGGGTTTTGCTCGATGACGGCATCGGCGCCGCCGATATGATCCCAGTGGGGATGGGAAATGAAAAGGCTGTTAACATCGTTGAGGTTCAAACCCAGGGTCTCAATATTTTTCAGCAGTACCGGCCCGTTGCTGCCGGTGTCGAAAAGAATTGTTTGATCGGGCAGCTGCACAAAGGCGGCAAAGCCCCATAAGGGGGTGAGCTTTGGCTTGCCGGGGTAATTGTCAAAAACAATGGTGATTTCCAGATCGTCCGCTTTCATCAGTTCCACACTCCCTCAATCTTTTCACCGCATTTGCCGCAGCAGCCGTCAACCAGGTGATTGTGCCGGATGCTGAAGCCGTAGCGGCTGATCAATTCTTCGCCGCAGGCTGGGCAGTAGGTGCTTTCTCCCCCTTCGCCGGGAATGTTTCCTTCGTAAACGAATCGCAATCCTTCCTCAAGGCCTATCTCCCGAGCCTGGCGCAGGATGGAGGCCGGGGTCGGCGGGCGGTCCTGCATTTTGTAGGTGGGATAGAAGGCGGTTACGTGCCAGGGGATGGACGGGGAAACTCCCTTGATAAACCTGGCAATGTCGCGCAACTCCTCCGGTGAATCATTGAGTCCCGGGATGATCAGGGTGGTTGTCTCGACCCAGATGCCCAGCTCATGCATGAGTCGGACGTTGTCCAGCACCGGCTGCAGCCGGGCTTTGCAGACTTTTTTGTAGAAATCATCGGTAAAGCCTTTGATGTCGATATTGATGCCGTCCAGGACGCCGGCCAGCTGCCGGGTGACTTCGGGGGTCATGAAGCCATTGCTGACAAAGACGTTTTTCAGTCCTTCCTGGTGGGCCAGGATGGAGCAGTCATAGGCGAATTCATAAAAGATGGTTGGTTCCACGTACGTGTAGCTGATGCTGGCGCAGCCCTCGCGCACCGCGTAGTCGACCACCGATTCCGCCCGCCGCTGGCTGCCGGTTATCTCGCCGCCGTGCAGGTGCGGATATTGGGAAATGCCGGCATTCTGGCAGTGGAGACACTGAAAGTTGCAGCCGACGGTGGCGATGGAGAAAGACCGGCTGCCGGGCAGAAAGTTGAACAGGGGCTTTTTTTCGATCGGGTCGACGTTTTCAGCTACCAGCCGGCCGTAGACCAGGCTGTACAGCTTTCCCTCCCGGTTTTCCCGCACCCCGCAGATGCCTTTTTTGCCCTCCCTGATCTGGCAGCGGTGGCTGCATAAGCCGCAGGCGACCTCATTTTCCTTCCCCGGCTGGTAAAACATGGCCTCTTTCATCGTTATATCCTCCCCTGTTTTCCTGGTTTGCGATCATTGACCACGTCTGGATGATCAATGGTTGTGACGATAGTAAAAGTATACCCATTACCGGCACGCTGTCAAATGGAAGGGGGCGTGGATTATTGATTTCCATTGTTTGACATCGATCATAACTTGGTTAAACTGTTTAGTGCCTTACGCCTGAAATGCTATCATAAAAAACAAGAAATTGTCGGGAATACATTCAGGATGTTCGGGCTTGGCTCATAGC
>JAOZRP010000083.1:4054-8196 GCA_029940125.1 bacterium | reverse complement strand
CCGGCATTTTTCAAGGAAATTATGATTTCCATGTGACCGTCTTGAAAAATTTCCTATTAGTTGCGCGGATCCCTGCTTTTTTGTTGACGAATGACGTAATACGTCATATAGTGTAAATTATGATAAAGACATTCAAATGTAAAGATGCGGAAAAGCTTTTTAATGATTTCAGTGTCAAGAGATTCCGAAGGATTTCCAGAGCGGCAAGAATTAAACTTGAGATCCTCAATGCTGCTATTTCTTTGCAAAGTTTGCGAGTTTCCCCAGGGAATAGACTTGAACAATTAAAAGGTAACAGAGAAGGGCAGTATAGCATAAGAATCAATGATCAGTGGCGTATTTGCTTTGTATGGACAGGAGAAAATGCCATTGATCTGGAAATTGTTGATTACCACAAGGGATAAAATTATGGGAACAAAACTAACTCCAATCACTCCGGGCGACGTATTGTTGGAAGAATTTCTTAAACCAATGAACATTACTCAAAATCAATTGGCAAAAGATATTAATGTCCCTGCAAATAGAATCAGTCAGATCATACATGGTAAAAGAGAAATTACTGCTGATACGGCATTGCGCCTCGGCAAGTATTTTGGAATTGAACCGGAATTCTGGCTCAACCTGCAGGTGCGGTACAATATGAAAATAGCCAAAAGCAAAGTGGGTAAAATAATCGAAAAAGAAGTTAAATATCACTTTGCCCACGCTCTTCCACATAATCAGGCTGTAAGATAACCAGCGGGCAACTTATCTCAATCGTTAGTTCGCAAGAATGAGGGGTAGGGAAAAATAAAAGACATAACATGCATCGAATTGATAACTGTTTTTTGTTTAGCCGGATTTTTGCAACCCGTTTTTTCACAAGGTGCAGGAAGAGAATAGGATATTCTCACCAGGAGGTTAATAGGTAACCTGATTAGCTCTTTACTCTTGCGTCAAGTCTACATCTAGTCTATACTTATCGCAACTTAATGTAGACCGAGATTCTATGCAACCGATAAGACAACTGGCTGGAATTTTAGAGAACCTGGCAGACAATGAACATTACCTGTTCTCTTTACAGGATTTGCGCGCCGCTGTGCCGGGACAGAGTATGCCCTCGTTCAAGGCGTTGATCGGCCGGGCTCAAAGAAATAATTTACTCCAGCGCGTTTGCCGGGGAATATACCTTTATCCCAAAGTTCAATATCCGTCAGGTCTGGTCCTGTATCATACCGCCGCCCGCCTGCGGGCGCACGAATTCAATTACCTCAGTCTGGAATCGGTCTTAAGTGATGCCGGGGTAATTTCACAAATTCCCTTGAACTGGATTACCCTGATTTCTTCCGGACGCAGCCATATAGTTGGCTGCGGCACCTTTGGTCATATTGAATTCATCCACACCAAAAGATCTCCGGAAAATATAGCCCCACAACTTAGTTACGACCCTCGCTGCCGCCTGTGGCGGGCATCGGTTTCCCTGGCTCTCAAAGACATGGTTCTGACCCGCCGCAATATGGATCTCGTTGACATGGAGCTTGCCCATGAGCTTGTTTGAGCGGCTGGTTGCCCAGGCTTTGCAAAATCAGGGCGAGTTGGCCCCGCTGCGGACCGTCGTTGAAAAAGAACTCCTCCACCATGACGTCCTGCGGGAAATGAGTACCGCCGGACTGCTCGAGCGTTTAACCTTTATCGGCGGCACCTGTTTGCGAACCTGCTACGGTTCCAACCGTTTAAGTGAAGATCTGGATTTTACCGGCGGCAAAGATTTTAAACGTGAAGCTTTGATCAGCCTGGGCGCCCTGCTGGCTGAGCGTCTTCAGATTAAATACAATTTAAGGGTTGAGGTCAGTGAACCGGTTAAAGAGAGCGGCAATGTCGATATCTGGAAAGTAAAGATCGTTACCCAGCCGCAGTTTGACCACCTGCCCAGCCAGAAAATTCATATCGATATCTGTTTCGTGCCCAGCTATGACCGCCACCCCCTGGTTCTGCGCAACCACTATGGCATTGAGATGGGAACTTCAGGGTTGATAATCCAGGCCCAGAGCCGGGAAGAGATTCTGGCCGACAAGCTGGTTGCCTTTGCTTTAAGGCCCAACCGGGTCAAGAATCGTGATTTGTGGGACATCGGCTGGCTTAAACAGCAAAACATCTCCCTGCCGCTGAAACTGGTACCCAAAAAGATAGCGGATCATCAATACAGTCTTGCGGAATTTCTGGAATTACTGCAAGATCGTAATCAACAGTTGCGCGACGAACCGACCATGCGCAAAGATTTCATCCATGAAATGCGAAGGTTCCTGCCGCCAAAAGTAGCTGCCGGTACGGTTGAAAACGAAGATTTCTGGACATACCTGACCAATCTCATTCATGATGAGTGTGAATCACTGGTCGAGTTTTTGGCAAGCACTCCGAAAAGTGACGAATTCAGGATGTAAAAAGGACAATCCATGCCGGTTTTTGCCCTGGTCGACTGCAATAATTTTTACGTTTCCTGCGAAAGGGTGTTCAATCCCCGGCTGGCGGGCAAGCCGGTGATCGTCCTTTCCAATAACGACGGGTGCGCGGTGGCCAGGTCGAACGAGGCCAAGGCGCTGGGCATCGAGATGGGGGTGCCGGTATTCCAGATCCGGGAGATCATCAGGAACAACCAGGTCCAGGTCTATTCGTCCAACTATGCCCTGTATGGCGACATGTCGCGAAGGGTCATGCGGACCCTGGCCAGGTTCACCCCGAAGATGGAAGTCTACTCCATTGACGAAGCGTTTCTTGACCTGTCGCATTTTGGGCGCTTTGATTTGACGGCCTACGGCCGAAGAATAAAAACCACCGTGGAGCAATGGACGGGCATTCCGGTGTCCATCGGCATTGCCGGAACCAAGACCCTGGCCAAAATCGCCAACCGGCTGGCCAAATATTCACATAAAGCGGGCGGCGTGCTGGATCTCAGCGATGGGAAATACCTGGACCAGGCCCTTGAGGCGGTGGCGGCTGCCGACGTCTGGGGGGTCGGCCGGAAACACGCAAAGTTTTTAGCCGACCGAAAAATCCGCAACGCCCGGCAGCTTCGCGACGCCGACGACAGCGTCATCCGGAAAAAGATGGGGGTTGTCGGAATCAGGCTGCTCAATGAGCTGCGGGGCATTTCCTGCTATTCCCTTGAGCAGTCGCCGCCGCAGAGGAAATCGATTGTCGTATCCAGGACTTTTAAAAATGAGATAGAGTCGCTTGATGAACTGCTGGAGGCGGTTTCGGCCTATGTTTCATCAGGGGCGGAGAAGTTGAGGAAGGAAAAGCTGGCGGCCGGAAAGTTGACCGTCCAGCTGACGACCAGCCGTTTCCGGGAAAATTATTGTCGCGACAGCACGGCGGTCAATCTCCCGGTTCAGACTCATGACACCGCGGAACTCATCGGCTGCGCCCGGGACGGGCTCCGGAAAATATATAAAAAAGGGTACCGGTATAAAAAGGTCGGTATTGTGCTCCATGACCTGAGCCCGGAAAACCTGGTCCAGGCAAGCTTTCTTGACGCGGTTGACCGGGAGCGCTCGGAAAAACTGATGCGGGCGATTGACCTGATCAATGATGACATGGGTTCCGGAGCGATTCAATACGGTGCCGTCGGCTGGTCCCGCAGCCAGGGCTGGAAAACCGCTTTCCGCCATCGGTCGCCGTCCTATACCACCCGTTGGGATCAGCTGCCGGAAGTAGGTTGAGAGAAGATGAATAATACTACCGTTGACGTCATTTATAAACCGGACCAGGCCACCGAGTGCCGCCGGCCGCTCTTTTCGGTGGCGGTTTCAGCGGGATTTCCTTCCCCCGCCGATGATTATATTGAACATTGCCTGGATTTGAACCAGCACCTGATCAAGCACCCGGCGGCGACTTTTTTCGTCCGGGTCAAGGGTGATTCGATGATTGACGCCGGCATTCATTCCGGCGACATCCTGATTGTCGACCGTTCCCTTGATCCAGCTGATAAAAAGGTGGTGATTGCCGTTGTTGACGGTGAGCTGACGGTAAAAAGAATCAGGATGGCGGCCGGAAAGGTGTACCTGCTGCCGGAGAACCGTGACTACCAGGCCATGGAAATTACCGACTCCATGGAGTTTACCATCTGGGGGGTGGTTGCCTACGTTATCCACCCGCTTTAGGGT
>JAOZRP010000083.1:0-3954 GCA_029940125.1 bacterium | reverse complement strand
AAATTTTTGTCATCCAGCCCTTTCCCTGTTTGCCGGCCCCGCCTTTTACCGCGGCCAGGAAGCGGGAGCGCAGCAGGTCGCTCATCAGGGCTTTTTTCACCGGCGGCAGGCGCAGGAAGCCGCCGAGAATGCCCCGCATGACCTGGTGGCTGATTTTCCCGGGTTCGTCGAAAAGCTGGTTCTGCAGGGTTCCCCTTTCCAGGCATTGAAGAATAATCCGTTCAAAGGTGTTTTCCGGGTGGATGACCCGCTGCTCCCTTTTGACCAGCTTGATGGCCTTGGGCTTGCATTTCAGGGCGCAGACGCCGCAGCCCAGGCAGATGTCCTGGTTGAGGCGGGGAACCTTGGTCTTTTTCCCTTCGGCGTTGGTGGCCGGAAACATGGTGATGGCGTTTACCGGGCAGGCCCGGGCGCAGCTGCCGCAGCCGATGCAGGCTTCGTCGTCAACCGCGGCGATGTAGGTGGAGGTGACGACGATTTTCGGGTAGCCGTACTCGCGGATGCCGGCCAGGGCGTTGCAGCAGCATTTGCAGCAGTGGCAGACAAAGGTGACGTTCTGGCGGACGTTGTCAGCGCAGAAAACCAGGCCTTCTTCCCGGGAGGCGGCGACGTTGTCCAGCATTTCTTCCCGGCTGACCTGGCGGGCCAGTTCGTTGCGGATCAGGTAGTCGGCGGCAGCGCCGAAAGTGGAGCATTTCTCCAGCGGGGTGTCGCATTCCTTGATGCCCAGGTGCAGCTTCTCATGGCGGCAGGAGCAGATGCCGATGGCGAAGGTGTCGTGCCGCTCCATGATTGCCTCGATGTCTTCGTAGTCGAGAATTTCCATTTTTTCTTCGTCGGCGACGGCTTCCAGGTGCGGCAGGGTCCGCTCAATGCCGATTTGTTCCCCGTGGGCGTAGTTGGCAGCCAGGAAGTCCTCGCTGCCCAGCATATATTGGTGGAAGAGGCCGGCAAGCTTTTTGCTGTCCACGTCCTTGCCGGTCCGCATCATCGAAAACTCGAAAATGCCGATGACCATCGGTGATGGCATGTAGTAGCAGCGGTCGCGGACGCAGATGTCCATGACCAGGCCCTTGTGACAGAGGGAGTTGAGGATGGTGCGCAGGGTGTCGGGCTTGAAGCCGGTGGCCCGGGCAACCTTGTTGAGGCTGGAAAGGGTGTAGGGCATCTTGATGACGATCTCGGCCTCGATGGTAGTGTACAGCTCCGCCAGGATGTTGTAGAGGGTTTCAGTTCCCGGGGCGCGGCAGGGAAGCTGGTCGATTTTTTTCCCTAAACGGCGGTAAAGGTCTTTGCCGGTCAAATGTCCCATGTTTCAGGTCTCCTGTGTTTTTTAGGTGCGGTTGTCGGGCGGCTTCAGCCGGGGAGAAGCCAACCGAAAGATACTAGCACATCAAGCCATTTTGAAAAATAGGAATTTTTGTTTGAACGCCGGGCCAGCGGCGGTTTTATTCCATTGATTCATGCTGCCGGCAGTGTTATATTTACCCGAACTGGACCGTCGGCTACTGGCCACTGGCGGTTTGGGCAATGGTTGCGGAGCAATGAGTACGGCTGGTTACATTATAACTTCATGACAGAGGAGTGTGTTTGGTATGGCTGATATTGCTGAATTGTTGAAAAAGGCCAAGGCCCTGGCCCATGAAAAACGCTACGAGGAAGTTCTGGAAATCGGGAAGCAGATGCTGGACCAGGATCCCAATTCTGTGGATGCCCTGGCGGAGATGGCCAACGCCTATTGGCACCTGGGCCGTTTGTACCGGGCGGAGAAGTATGTCGAAAAAGCTCTGGATCTGGACGACAGCCAGCCGCTGGCCTGGTACAATCGGGGGTTGATCGAGTCCAAGCGGGAGCATTACAAGGAAGCAGCCGCGGCCTTTCGGCGGGCGGTCGACCTGCAGCCTGATTTTGCCAATGCCTGGAACATGCTGGGCCTCTCGCTGTACCAGCAGCGCAAGATAGAAGAAGCGGAACTCTGCCTGCTGAAAGCGCTGGAGCTGGACCCGGACAGTGAATATGCCAGGAAGAACCTGAACGCTGTCCGCTCCTATCGTTAAGAGAGACTGTTGCCGAACGTTCTGAATCGCCAACGACCGACCATGGTCAGGTTGATTTGTTCTTCCGGTTTTTCTCTGCCATGGATTCCAGGTAGTTTGAAACTTCCGAGATGAGATCCTGGTTGACAACCAGGAAAATCTTGTCGTTGGGAAAGACCTTGTCATGACCGCGGGGCATGATGATTTTTTCGGACTTGTCCTGCATGATGCCGGCAAAAACGCAGTTTTTGGCGAAGACGCCCCGGGATGAAAGTTCCTGGATGGAAACCCCCTGGGGATCGAGATTCTCCGGGTAGCGGATCATGATCAGCTGGGTTTCCGGTCCTTCCAGGTGGGTGATGATGCGGATGTTGGGGTTCTCCAGCTCCATCATGATCTTGTTCTGGAAGAGGTTGTTCATGTTGCAGATGGTGGTCACCCCCGCCAGCTCAAAGGCTTCCTGGTAGCTGGGGTTGCGCATTTTGACCATGATCCTCGGTACTTTGAAGCTGTGGGCTAGAAGGGCGAAGGTCAGGTTGTCGCTGTCCCGGTACAGGGCGCCGACGGCAATCTGGGCTTTCTCGATGCCCGCCTCCTTCAGGGTGTTGATATCGGTGGCGCTGCCGTTGATGGTGACCATCCCGGTTTCGGCATAAAGCTGTTCACACTGTTCCCGGTTTTTTTCAATGATGACCACATCATCCTTTCGATGAGCGAGCATGTTGGCCAGGCTCGAGCCGCTGATTCCTCCGCCGGCGATAACGATATACATCAGTCTCCTCCTTTTTTTCTACTGCCAGGATTTTCGCGAAAACAATACTATAAAGGGAAGTATTTCCAGCCTGCCGACCAGCATTCCCAGGGCATAGGTAAGTTTGACCACGGGATGGATGCCGGCCAGCTTTTCAATGGAAAAAAAGAACGGTCCCATGTTGCTGACCGCAGACAGCATGCCGGAAAAGCTTTCCCAGCCGTTCAAATCGGCAAAGAAAACCCCGATGCCGGCGCCGGCAAAAACGGCCAGCAGCCAGGCGGTCAGCAGGGCCGCGACCCGCTGGATTTCCCGGTGTTCAATGACCTGTCCGTGGATGACCAGCGGTACCACCCGCTTGGATGTTGAGGTGCTGCGGATGAACTCGCTTCTCAGGCCTTCCCAGAGCACGCCGACGCGCAGGAGCTTGAAGCCGCCCGCGGTTGACCCGACGCAGGCGCCGGTGAACATCAGCAGCAGGAAAAGCTGCTTGGCCAGGGCCGGGAAAAAGGCGCTGTTGATGTCCTGGACCGTGTAGCCGGTGCTGGTCAGCAGCGAAGAAACCTGGAACAGGCTTTTGCGGAACAGGGCATGCAGGTTATGGAAACCGGTTGAAATATTATCGGCCGCCCAGGAGATTTCTTGAGGACTATGCCACAGGTGGTCGAGGCAGACCAGGATGGTGGCCCCGGCCAGCAGGCCCCAGAACCAGCGGATTTCATAGTCCCGGTAGATGGTTCTCCATGTGCCGCTGAAGACCTGGTAGTGGATGAGAAAATTTATCCCGCCCATGAGCATGTAGAAAATCAGGGTGTATTCGATCAGGGCCGCGTGGGCGTAGTGGGAAAAATGGGCGATGCTGCGGTCGTGGGTGGAGAAGCCGCCGGTGGACACCACGGTCAGGGCGTGATTAAAAGCGTCAAAAGGAGACAGCCCTTCCAGCCAGAGGAGAAAAAAGCAGCTGATGGTGAAGGAAGCGTAAATCGTCCAGATGATTTTGACGGTGTTGAAGATGCCCGGGACCGGCCGCCGGCTGGCTATTTTATGCCCCTCGGCGGCAAAGAGGGCAGCCGAAGTGCTGCCGCCCCTGAAGCTGACGGCCAGGAAAAAAGTCAGGACGCCGATGCCCCCGACCCATTGCAGCAGCGACCGCCAGAAAAGCAGGCA
>JAOZRP010000082.1 GCA_029940125.1 bacterium | reverse complement strand
CAGAAACTCCTGAAAAAAGACTGAAAGCCGCTGGCAGAGCTGTCATAGATGGCAACCGGCATGGTTTCCCCCTGTTTTTTCCCTTTTTTTAAACAGCCTTGGCGGTTTCCCGCCAGATATCGGCGCCCAGGGCCTGCAGTTTTTTCTCAAACTGGAAGTAGCCCCGATCCAGATGATACACCCGGGAAACAATCGTTTCTCCCTCCGCCGCCAGTCCCGCCAGCACCAGGCTGGCACTGGCCCGCAGGTCCGACGCCATGACCGGGGCCCCGGAAAGCTTCTGCGGCCCCTTGATAATGGCGCTCCGCCCCTCGACCTCGATATCGGCACCCATCCGCTGCAATTCAAAAACATGCATGAAGCGGTTCTCAAAGACGGTTTCCGTAATCACGCTGGTTCCCCGAGCCAGGCACATGAGCACCATGAACTGGGCCTGCATGTCGGTGGGGAAACCGGGGTACGGCATGGTCTTCACATCCAGACCGGCAAGGGGACGCTGACCCACCACCCGGACGTCAAGGGCATCATGCCCTGATTTTTCCCTTTTGTCCACCGGGTTGATGATCATTCCGGCTTCCTGCAACTTGCCAATTTCGGCCCCCATGTTGCCGAAAGGACAGTTTTTCAGCAGAAAGTCGCCACTGGTGACCCCGGCGGCAACCATCAGGGTCGCCGCTTCAATGCGGTCCGGCATGATTTCATACTCAACCGGGTGAAGTTCTTCAACCCCCTCGATGGTAATGGTAGCCGTTCCGTCGCCCTCAATCCTGGCTCCCATCCGGCGCAGGCAACTGGCCAGATCACCAATCTCCGGCTCCCGGGCGGCATTGCGCAGGATCGTGGTGCCCTGGGCCAAAGTCGCCGCCATAACCAGGTTTTCCGTGCCGGTTACCGTCGGCAGATCAAAGGTAATGTCCGCCCCATGCAGGCGCCGGGCCCGGCCATAAATGTAGCCATGCTCCACCTTGATGCTGGCCCCCATCATTTCCAGCCCGCTGATATGCAGGTTGACCGGCCGGGCGCCGATGGCACAGCCGCCCGGCAGCGAAACCGCGGCTTCGCCAAACCGGGCCAGCAAAGGCCCCAGAACCAGGATGGAAGCCCGCATGGTTTTGACCAGGTCATAGGAGGCTTCCAGGAACGAGACCCCAGAAGCATCGATGTCAATGGTCTCTTCATGGGCGTCAATCCTGGCCCCCATGGTGGAAAGCAACGTACAAATGGTCGAAATGTCCCGCAGGCGGGGAACATTGGTAAACCGGCTGCAGCCTCTGGAAACCAGCAGGCTGGAAGCAAGGATGGGCAGGGCGGCATTTTTAGCCCCGCTGACTTCCACTTCCCCGCTCAGCTGCCGCCCCCCTCTGACTATGATGGTATCCATTGCCCGATAACGACCCTTTCTATTCCCTGGAGATCAACAACCGTTTCCAGGGTCTGCGGATGCTGTTTCGCAAACAAAGCCTTTACCTGCTCCGCCTGCCCCGCCCCCACTTCCACCAGCAGGAAGCCGCCGGCGGGCAGCAGCAGGGAAATTCTCCGGCTCAACAGCCGGTAGTAATCCAAACCGTCAGCACCGCCATCCAGGGCCCCGCGGGGTTCCCGCTGCACCTCCGCCGGCAGGTCCTTCAGCTCAACGGTGGGAATATAGGGAGGATTGCAGAGAATGACATCCCAGTTTTCCCCCGGCCGCGGCCGGACCTCAGCCAGATCGGCCACGGCAAACTCAACCTGTTCCAGCTGCAGCCGCCTGGCATTCTGACCGGCGGTTTCCACCGCCTCAGGACTGATGTCAAACCCCAGCCAGTTCAAACCGGCATGATCCTGAAAATGGTGGGCCAGAGCCAGGAGAATATTGCCGCTGCCGGTTCCCAGGTCAACCACCGTGCCGCCGGCGGCGTAATGCCGGCTGATCACGGCAACTGCCGCCTCAACCAGGTGCTCCGTTTCCGGACGAGGCACCAGAACATCGGGATTCACCAACAAGGGCAGGGACCAGAACTCCCGCTGCCCGAGGATGTAGGCAATGGGTTCCCGCTCCCGCCGCCGGATCAGCAGTGTTTTAAAAGCTTCCCGTTCCGCCGCCGAGGTGGGCCGATCATAATTCAGGTAAAGATCAAGGCGCTCGCAGGACAAGGCCCGGGCCAGCAGCAGCTCAGCATCCAGCCGCGGCGTGGACACCCCGTACTTTTCCAGATAGGGTACGGCCCAGCGCAGCAGTTCGATCACCGTCCAGTTGCCACTCATCCCTGCCCGGTTTTCAAGGCTTCCGCCTGATAAAAAGTCGTCAATGCTTCAATAATCTCGTCAAGATCGCCGGCCAGCACCTGGTCAAGCTTGTGCAGGGTCAGGCCGATGCGATGGTCGGTAATCCTTCCCTGGGGAAAGTTGTAAGTGCGGATTCGTTCACTCCGGTCCCCGGAGCCCACCTGCTGGCGGCGGTCGGCGGAAATCTGGTCATGCTGTTCCTGCAACTTCAGGTCGTACAGCCTGGCTTTAAGAATCTGCATGGCCTTCGCCTTGTTTTTGTGCTGCGACTTCTCATCCTGGCAGGAAACCACCAGGCCCGTGGGGGTGTGGGTTATCCTGACCGCCGAATCAGTGGTATTGACGCTCTGCCCCCCCGGACCGGAAGCCCGGTAGACGTCGATGCGCAGATCAGCGGGGTTGATGTCCAGCTCCACATCGTCCGCTTCCGGCAGAATGGCCACCGTCACCGCGGAGGTGTGGATGCGGCCCTGGGATTCCGTCGTCGGCACCCGCTGCACCCGATGCACGCCGCTTTCAAACTTCAGCCGGCTGTACACCTGCCGGCCCTGCACCAGGGCAATGATTTCCTTGAAGCCGCCGACCCCGATCATGTTCTGGCTTAAGATCTCCACCTTCCAGCGCTGCTGATCGGCATAACGGCTGTACATGCGAAACAAATCGGCCGCGAACAGGGCCGCTTCGTCACCCCCGGTGCCGGCACGGATCTCCAGCACCACATTCTTCTCATCATTGGGATCCTTGGGCAGCAGCAGGCAGCGCAGCCGGTCTTCCAATTCTTCCTTTTGCCGCAGCAGCTCCGGCAGTTCCTCCTGGGCCAGGGATTTCAACTCCTCGTCATCACCCTGAACCACTTCCTGACATTCCGCCAGTTCCGCTTCGATATGTTTGTAGTCACGATAAGCGGCAACCAGAGGGCGCAATTCAGCCGCTTCCTTGGCCGTGGCCTGAAACTTTTTGGGATCAGCCGCGATTTCCGGCTGCATCATTTCCCGCTCCAGATCATTGAACCGTTCTTCCACTTCGCCCAGCTTGGAAAACATCATTACTACCTTTACCTTCTGCCGCCAAAAACAAAGGGCAGGGTTCCCAATCGGCCCTGCCCACGATCTTCAACTACACTGTTTCATTTTTCACCATCATCCACCGGTGAAAGTTTCGCTGTAAAGCCTATTCCAGTTCACCAAACTGCTGCCGCACCGCTTTTGCCTCGCCGCAGCTCATCGTCCCTTCGGGACAGGGACCGGTAAGACAAGGCGGTCCCGCCTGCTGAAAAAGCGGCAACGCTATTTTCTTCACCTGGCGCAGGATTTCCGTAGCCAGCTGTCTGATTTCCCACTGGGCCCGCCGGCAGCAGCGCAGCCGGAAAAAATGCCGCAGCTCCCGGGCATTCATGGTCATGACCAGCCGGGTATCCGCCGCATTGGGCAAAACAAAGCGGGCATCCTCCGCCGGAATCCCCTGCTCACGCAAGCGGCGGTAGAAAGATGCCAGAGTTTCCATGAGTTCACCATATTCCTGGCACAGGGTTTCATCTCCCTGGATGGACGGGGGAACCTGGAAGGAAAACCCTTCGTCGAAACTCACGTACCTCTGGCTCTGCTGGGAGAAGGAAGCCAGCCGGTGGCGAACCAGCTGATGGCTGAGCGCCCGGGAAACGCCTTCGATGCCAAGAGTAAACGAGGCATGCTCCAGCACTGACTCGTGCCCCAGGGCCAGGACCTTTTCAATCAGCTGCCGGTCCTCGGCACCGCCAGCTCCCCTCAGGCTCCCGATGTCAAGGGGAGAATAGCAGAGGCGGGCTGCCATGGCCACCACTTTTACCGGCTCAGCCGTATGGGCAAGAACGGTAACCTGCAAAAACTAATTTCCCGGTTTACCGTATTTACGCCGGAACTTCTCAATCCGGCCGGCAGTGTCAAGCAGCTTCTGCTTGCCGGTATAAAAAGGATGGCACTCGGAACAAATTTCAACCTTTATTTCCGGAATGGTTGCCCGGGTTTCGAAACTGTTGCCGCAGGCGCAGGTCACTTTGCATACGTCATATTTAGGGTGAATATCTTTTTTCATGGTATATTTTCAACCTCCTGTACAGCACAGGCACCTGTGCTGGCGTATGGTGTGCTAAAACAAAACAACTAGTTAGCCGGAACTGGCGGTTTTTGTCAATTATTTTTTTCCTTTAAGCACTTTTGCCGACGATTTTTACCAGCCACACGTCTACTGGTTCATGGAATCAAGAAATTCGGCGTTGTTCTTGGTGCCTTCCATTTTTTCCAGCAGGAATTCCATGCTTTCCACCACGCCCATGGGCTGGAGAAATTTGCGCAGGATCCAGACCAGCTGCAGATCCCGCTGGTTCATCAGCAGGTCTTCCCGCCTGGTTCCCGAGCGGGCAATGTCAATGGCTGGGAAGGTCCGTTTGTCGGCCAGTCGGCGGTCGAGGTGAAGCTCCATGTTTCCCGTACCCTTGAATTCTTCAAAGATAACTTCATCCATCCGGCTGCCGGTTTCGATAAGGGCGGTTGAAATGATGGTCAGAGAACCGCCTTCCTCGATATTCCTGGCGGCGCCGAAAAAGCGTTTCGGCTTGTGCAGGGCGTTGGAATCCACGCCGCCGGAAAGCACCTTGCCGCTGGGGGGAACCACCGTATTGTAGGCCCGGGCCAGGCGGGTAATGCTGTCCAGCAGGATGACCACGTCATGTTTATGCTCCACCAGCCTCTTGGCCTTTTCAATCACCATTTCCGCCACCTGCACGTGGCGCTGGGCCGGCTCGTCAAAGGTGGAGGAAATCACCTCGCCGTTGACCGAGCGCTGCATGTCGGTCACCTCCTCCGGCCGCTCATCGATAAGCAGAACGATCAGGGTAACCTCGGGATGATTGGCCGTCAGGCTGTTGGCAATATTTTTCAACAGCACGGTTTTGCCGGTCCGGGGCGGGGCGACAATCAGACCGCGCTGGCCCTTACCGATGGGAGTCATCAGGTCCATGATCCGCATGGCATAGTTGTCGCTTTCCCGTTCCAGGAAAAAGCGTTCCTCGGGAAAGAGAGGCGTCAGGTTGTCAAAAAGGATTTTATCCCGGGCCACCTCCGGGTTTTCATGGTTGACTGCCTGAACTTTCAACAGGGCAAAGTAGCGTTCACTTTCCTTGGGGGAACGAATCTGGCCCGAAACCGTATCCCCGGTGCGCAGGTTAAAGCGGCGAATCTGGGAAGGCGAAACATAAATGTCATCCGGGCCGGAAAGATAGTTGTAATCTGGGGCCCGCAAAAAACCGAAGCCGTCAGGAAGTATTTCCAAAACGCCGGAGCCCTGGATCACGCCATTTTTATTGGTGTGGGCCTGCAGCAGGGCAAAGATCAGGTCCTGCTTGCGCATGCCGGCAGCCCCTTCAACCTTCAATTCCTTGGCCAGCGCCGTCAGGTCGGAAATTTTCTTGGTTTTCAGTTCGTTTAAATTCATGGATATGTCCTCAAAAAATTAAAAGATAGCCCCAGCGGATTTCTCTTCTCGGCAGCAGCCGGCAGCTTTATACCGGAATGTTTTCGAAGAGCGACGGGAACTGGCCTGATATTGATGGCCTACATCTATGGCCTGGTATTTATTTATGATCAACAAGGGAGGTTTTCAATCAAGGATATGATTACCTGAAGCAGGGATACAGCGACTGCCGCCAATTACAAGAACAATATGCGATTATTTCCTCTAGAAGAATATCAGAAAGGGATAAGGTACGGGCGTTGTTTTTGCTGGTAAAAAGGGGAAAGGAACTCAATCCCGTTATTAAATTATGCTAATCTTTCACTCGGTATAATTATTTAACCCGGTTTTGTCAACCTTTTTTTCTCATCATTTGCAAGTATGTCCCTTGCCGGCGCGAGACGAGAGCGTTTGCAGGCAGTGAAAAACTTTGTCTACCTGGGCCCTGGTGGCCGCCGGGGAGCCGCTGTTGTCAATGACAAAATCCGCATGGTGACGCTTTTCATCCGGCGACATCTGCGAACGCATCCTGAGTTGAGCGGTTTCTTCGTCAAGCCCGTCCCTGGCCCGCAGGCGGGCAAGCTGCACTGGAACAGGAACATAAACCAGGACAACCTGGTCGAACCATGACCGCAGATTGGCTTCGATCAGGAGGGGAACGTCAACCATGATCATGCCGTCAGGGTGCTGACGGGCATAGTTTTGCATCTCGTCACTGACCACTGCCATGATCATGGGATGCATGATTTGGTTGAGACGCTGCCTTTTTTCCGGGTCGGCAAAAATCAGTTCGCCAAGGTAGCGGCGATTCAGGCTGCCGTTGTCAGTCAGCAAAGACCGGCCAAATTCTTTCACCAGCCGGGACAAACCGGGAGAACCCGGTTCCACTACCCGGCGGGCAATGACATCGGTATCGACCACCTTGACCCCCAGGTCGGCAAACATCCGGGCCACGGTACTCTTGCCGCTGGCGATACTGCCGGTTAAACCAATTTTCAGCATCCTACTGCTTCCGGTCCTCTTGTTCCTGTCTTGACAGCCAGTCTTTCAACTGGCGCAAGGCATCCCCGCGGTGGCTGATCCGCTGTTTCTGCTCCAGGCTGATTTCAGCCATGGTCGTATCGAAATCGGGGGCCAGCAGAAAAAGGGGATCGTAGCCGAAACCTTCTGTCCCCCGCAGCGAAAAAGCAATGCGCCCCTCGCAGCGCCCCTCGAACTGGTAAACGTTGCCAACGGCATCCGCCAGCACCATGACGCAGACAAAACAGGCCTGCCGCCGGTCGGCGGCGACATTCTGCAGCCGCTCCAGCAGGAAAAGATTGTTGCGCCGGTCATCGGCATCATCCCCGGCGTAGCGGGCGGAACGAATCCCGGGTTCTCCATTCAAGCAGGGAACCACCAGCCCGGAGTCATCGGCCAGCACCCAGCCGCCGATTTCATCGTGGACGGCCAGCGCTTTCTGCCGGGCATTTTCCGCAAAGCTGTGGCCGTCTTCGGCTGGCATGACAATATCGGGAA
This sequence comes from bacterium, assembly GCA_029940125.1. Taxonomy (GTDB): domain Bacteria; phylum Desulfobacterota; class Anaeroferrophillalia; order Anaeroferrophillales; family Anaeroferrophillaceae; genus DQWO01. The sequence goes on along the minus strand of JAOZRP010000082.1, from coordinate 982 downwards.
AATCAGCCAGCGACTTGAGCTTGATCGGCAGACCATGCAGAAGATCTCGGATCTCACGCAATTTCCCCTGGTTGCCGGTGGCGACCACGATTTCTGCAGGAATCATTTTTTCCGCCTCCTCATTCTCCCGCAGGGGTCACCAGTTCTCCCAGGCGCCCGCCAAAAACATCATCATCCATTTGTTTGAGCAGCTGCTGTATTCCCGACTGGGCCAGAGCCAGCATTTCCTGCAGGCAATCCATGCCAAAAGGCTTTTCCTCCGCCGTCCCCTGAATTTCAACGAATTCATTTCTGCCGGTCATGACCACGTTCATATCCACAAACGCGGTGGAATCTTCCCGGTAGTCAAGATCAAGAACCGGAGCCCCGTCCACCACGCCGACGCTGACTGCCGCCACCGTATCAGTCAATGGTATTCCCCCCGGCAAAGATTTCTCCGCCTGCAGCTTCCGCAGCGCCAACCCCAGGGCGGCGAAGGCTCCAGTAATCGATGCCGTCCGGGTGCCGCCGTCGGCTTGCAGCACGTCACAGTCAATCCAGATCGTCCGCTCGCCAAGACGGGTCAAATCCACCACCGAACGCAGGCTGCGACCGATAAGGCGCTGGATCTCCATGGTCCGGCCGCCCTGCTTCCCCCGGCTCGCCTCCCGCTGGCTGCGGGTCTGGGTTGAACCGGGAAGCAGAGAATACTCGGAAGTCAGCCAGCCGGAACCTTTTCCCTTCAGGAACCTGGGCACCGATTCCTCCACGGTGGCGACACAGAGAACCCTGGTCTTGCCCATGGAAACCAACACCGAACCAGCCGGGTAATCCACATAGCCGGGATGAAAACTGACCGGCCGCAGCTGGTCGACCCGGCGGCCGTCGTGACGAACAATCTCTGGATTCATAAACTTTTCCTTTTTTATTGTTACCTAAACCAAACGGTTAGTACCTTACGCCTGAAATGCTGTCACAAAAAACAAGAAATTGTCGGGAATAC
>JAOZRP010000411.1 GCA_029940125.1 bacterium | reverse complement strand
TGGCCCAGTTGCCCTGCTCATCCTCCTGCCCCTGGGAATGCTGGGACCATGGTGGCAGGAAGCGGGAAGCCGCTCCCCATGGAACTGGTACCTGGGTTTGACTTTCAGTCTTTTTATCGGCCTGGCCATCGCCCTGGCCTGGGCAATTCCGGCGGCCAAAGCCGGCGGCCCGGCGTACGGCCGGGCGATCCTCTGGGGACAAACCGCCGGGAGGGCGGTGAAATCCTTCGCCCACCGCCGACCTTCCTGGTGGTACCTGCCCATCATTCCCCTTGTCATCCTGCCCTGGACCGGCCAGCTCCTGCGGCCGGCAAGGTCCATAAGAATGCCAATGGACGGCGGCACCAGATTCTGCCTTTGCTGGTTTTTCCCGGCGCTGCTGCTTTTCTCGCTGGTCAGCGGCAAACAGGCCCACTACCTCCTGCCCCTGCTGCCGGCGGCGGCTTTGCTGCTCACCAGAATGATGCTGTCAGTCAATCAACCACCGGCGGTTACTCCTTTAAAAACCATGGCTATAATCTACCTGGCCGCGGGAATCTTTCTGACAATTCTTCCATACACGATCAGCCACGCGAAAAACATGGCACTGGCGGAACACCACATGCTTTTCTGGAATTTTCTCTTCATTTTCGGGGGGATCATCCTGCTCCGCCAGCGGTCGGCGCCCGTTGACGCGTCCATTATCGGCAGCTGCGTGGCCGTAGTTGTTTTTCTTTCCCTGGTTCACCTGGGGCCTTTTCACCAGTTGAAAACACGTTACAACCTAGCCCCCATGGCGACCAAAATTGCCGAACAGCAGCAAAAAGGGAAAAAGATTGCCATCTACCCGGCAAAATTTTCAAACCAGTTTCAGTTTCCCGGCCGGCTGACCGCTCCCCTGCAAGCCATTGACAACTACCACGCCCTGAAAAACTGGTTAAAAAAGAACCCGGATGCCGTGGCCGTCATGGTTCCCAAGATGCCATTGCCGACTGTGCCGGGAATGAAGCCGGAATACAGCCATCCGTTCAGGGGCCGGCAGTCCAGTCTGTGGAAAGCTGAAAAGCTCAACTTTGTCTTGCAAAAAAGTCTGAAATAACCGAAAGCTCTGGGAAGGCCATGAGAATTCTAATCGTTGACGACGAAATCAAGCTGTTGCAGCAGCTTCAGGAAACGATAACCGCCGACAGATATGATGTGGATACGGCCGTGGATGGGGAAACAGCGCTGGACAAGCTGTTTGCCAATCCTTACGATCTGGTTATACTTGACATCATGCTGCCAGTCATCGACGGGTTGAGCGTCCTCAGTGAAATGCGCCAGGCGGACATCAAAACCCCGGTGCTGATGCTGACCGCCAAAGGTGACATTGAAGACCGCATCCGGGGTCTGGACTTAGGTGCCGACGACTATCTGGCCAAACCATTTTCCATCGCCGAACTGATGGCCAGGATTCGCGCTTTGTTGCGGCGAACCAGCGACCAGGGAATTTCACTGCTGGAGATTGGCGCTCTCACCCTCAATACGGCAACCCGCGAGGTGGAAGTAAACTGCCAGCCCGTCAACCTGACTCCCAAAGAATTTTCCATCCTTGAATTCCTGCTTTACAACAAAAACCGGACCATTTCCCGCTTCAACCTGGCGGAACATGTCTGGGGCGATGAATTCGACCCCTTCACCATGTCGAATTTCATTGACGTTCACATCAAGAACCTGAGACGCAAAATCGGCGACAACGACGGCACTATCATTCAAACGATCAGGGGCATCGGTTTCCTGGTCAAGGATAACAATCAATGAAAATAAGACTGCGCATCGCTTTATGGATTGCCGCCGCCGGGCTGTTGAGCAGCCTGCTGTTTTCTCTGGTGGTGTTTTACGAAATGGCGGAGCAGCCCCTGCAGCTGCTGGACAATGAATTGAAAATGGTAGGGACAACGCTTATCAAGCGGCTGGCCGAAAACTCTCTGCCGGGGGAAGTCACCACAGGGATGGAAATTCCCGAGTTTACGGATGGCTACTGGATCAGGGCCTACGGAAAAAACCAGCAGCTTCTTTACCAGTCGAAGCTGGCCGGCCAGATTGACCTGCCCGTCAATGAACGCAAGCACCGGTTCACGGTACAGGTCAAAGTACCGCAAAAAAGTCTTCATCTGCACCAGGACAAGTGGGACAACGTTGCCTTCAGGGTAAGAATCCTCAAGCGAACGGTAAACGGCCTTCCTTTCCTGGTCCAGATA
>JAOZRP010000410.1 GCA_029940125.1 bacterium | reverse complement strand
AGGTAAAATCCCGCTACCTCGAGGCCCTGATCAGCCGTCTGGACATCTGATTGGAGCGAAAACCTCCTTGAAAAAAAATGAAAAAGGCCCTTTCCGGCGAAGGGTGTCGATGCCGGAAAGGGCCCTGCAGATCAAAAACAGTGTGCTTCCGGTTGTCAATAGTACCGGGAAAGGTTCATTTGCCGATGAACGCTTTCAGCCGGTTGAATGCTGAGAGCTGACAACCCACCCGGAAACACCAGCTTCCGGATGGAATCAAATCAATAATCCAGGACAGGCTTTGGCGTGGCGTCAGTGGATGCCGGCAGAATCGGGTAGACGACCTTGGGCTGCACGCCGGTGGTGGTTTTCAAAAATTCCGTGATCAGCCCGACTTCTTTTTCATTCAGCTTGGCATCGAGCTGGACCGGGGTTGCCATCAACAACAGAACGACCGCAAACAGCAATAGTAACTTTTTCATTTCATCCTCCTTGGTTGAGAAGTTGCTCGATTAAATAAAATATTATTCATATGGGAATAGTTACTATTAGTGCCTTACGCCTGAAATGCTGCCACTCTTTTCAGTACCCCCTTGAGGGGTACAAAAAACAAGAAATTGTCGGGAATACTGATACCCTGATTTTGGTTGCGGGCGTTGAGCCCGCCTTGGTAGGTTAAAAACTTTTTGCAAAAGAAAAAGTACGGCTGTTTTTATGGCAACAGAAAACCTTAATCTGTTTAACGTGGAAAAAAATGCTCTCGAAATTAATCCTTCCTGACATTCAGGAACTGATAGATCAGAAAAAGTGGGAAGCCATTAAATCGGTTTTCAGTGACATTCCAGCCCAGGATATCGCCGCGTTGTTGTCCATGCTGGATGAAAAGGAACGTACGGTAGTGTTTCGCTTGATTCCGGCAGCAAAAACAACCGAGGTTTTTTCAGAGCTGGACTCCACTATTCAGGAAGATATTCTTGCCAACTTTGCTGACCGGCAATTGAAAGTTTTAATTAATAAATTGGATCCTGACGATAGAACATCACTGTTTGAGGACCTGCCGGGCAAGTTGGTCCAAAAACTGATAAATTTTCTCGAAAAGAAGGAACGTCTTGAGGCTCTCGAATTGCTGGGCTATCCTGAAGACAGTGTAGGGAGGTTGATGACGCCGGAATACGTTGCCGTCCGCCCGGACTGGTCCATTCAGCAAGCCTTCCATCACATAAAAGAGTACGGCAGGGATGCGGAAACCATCGACATGATTTACGTTGTTGATGATCAATGGAAACTGTTGGATGACATCCCCATCAGGAGATTCATCCTGGCGGACAACGACAAAACGGTCAAAGATATAATGGATTATTTCTTTGTATCGATAGAAGCAAATGAAGATCAGGAACACGCCTATAATCTGGTGAAAAAATATAATGCGACAGTGCTGCCGGTGGTGGATAAGGAAGGCATCCTATTAGGGATTGTAACGGTTGATGATCTCATTGATGTGGGTGAGGAGGAAGTAAACGAGGATTTTCAAAAGGCATCTGCCATCTCCCCGATAGAGGAAAGCTACTATTCCGTTTCATCTTTGGTTCTTTACAAAAAAAGGGTTGTTTGGCTGCTTATCTTGTTGATCACCGATTTTTTTTCATCCAGTATTATCGCTCACTTTGAAAATGCCATAAAAGCGGTTGTGGCTCTGGCTTTCTTTATCCCTGTTCTCATTGACAGCGGCGGAAATATTGCGGCTCAATCCTCGACTTTGATTATTCGTGCTTTGGCAACCGGCGAACTTACCGTGCACAACTGGTTCAAAGTGGTTAAAAAAGAGCTGTTTATTGGTTTGATGATCGGGATTACCCTTGGATTAATTCTTTATGTCCGGGGATTTTTCTGGCGGGGCGGCCCCTCCATTGGCATGGTTGTCGGCCTGTCAATGGTTGCCATCACAATCCTGTCAAACTTGCTGGGCAGCGTATTACCCATTATTTTAACCAAATTCAAGTTGGATCCGGCAATTATCAGCAGTCCACTGCTGACGACAGTGGTGGACTCCCTTGGTTTGCTGGTTTACTTTACCTTGGCCGGTTTCATCTTTCATCTGTAAAAGTCAAAGATTTTTGAAGCGGTAAAAACTTGCAGCTCAAGGGCAGGGAATATTGAAAGTTCAAAGCGTTGTAGTTGATTTCATTCTCAAGGACTGGCTCCTGACTGTCTCCGGCGTTGGCTTTATCCTTACTTCGGCCTATAACGGTC
>JAOZRP010000081.1:6268-8310 GCA_029940125.1 bacterium | reverse complement strand
CCGGTTTTGGGCCAAACAGCCGCCTTGAGAACCGGAAAAGACATCCACCACCTGGTGGGTGCGGCCAGCGAAAAAACCCACGGCCAGCTCCCCGTCCTTTCCCAGGGAGCACTTTGCCGTTGCCTTGTTGCGATAGTGAACGGGATCATCCATGGGCAGGAGATCCAAGACTTGCAGATGGTCGTCTTTCAGGGTGTGGCGGAGGCTTTCGGCAACCAAATCGGTTTTGATGCGCTGCTGGGCGGCGTAATCCAGGTGCAGCCACTGGCAGCCGCCGCAGCCGGCGGCAAAGAAAGGACAGGGAGGGGAAATACGCTGGGGTGAAGGGCTGACAATCTCCTGGAGTTCTGCCCGAAGAAAGTGTTTTTTGCGGCTGACAATCCTGGCCCGGACGACGTCCCCCGGAGCCGTCCGGGGCACAAAAACCGCCTGGCCGTTCAGCCGTCCGAGACCGTCGCCGCCATGCACCAGCTTGTCGATTTCCAGGGTAACAATGCCATTGACAGCGACCGGCATGTTCAACGGTTTATTTCCCAGGGATATTGACTGAGCAGCACCATAAGCTCATCGGCGGGCAGCGGCTTGCTGATCAAATAGCCCTGGGCCACGTCGCAGCCCAGCTCCTCCAGGCGGGAAAGGATGTTTTCACTTTCCACCCCTTCAGCGGTGATTTCCAGCCCCAGCTGGTGCCCCAGCTCAATGATGATTTTTACAATAACCGCGTCATCATGGTTGTGGTCCATGTTCATCACAAAAGATTTGTCAATCTTCAATTCATGAACCGGAAGCTGTTTGAGATAGGCCAGCGAGGAATAGCCGGTGCCAAAATCGTCAATGGAAAGCCGCACACGGACGTCCTTCATGCGGCGCAGGACCTCCATGGCCCGGTCCTGGTCCACCATGATGGTAGTCTCGGTAATCTCCAGCATCAACCGGCCGGGATCGACGCGGTAGGCCGCCAGCAGGCCGATGAGGGTGTCGGGGAATTCGGGATCCAGCAACACCCTGGCGGAGACATTGATGGTCACTTTAAGATCGTAGCCCTCCCGGCACCAGGCCGCCAGCTGCTTCAAGGCCTTCTCCGCTACCAGGGAGGTCAGGGGCTTAATCAGCCCGGTACGCTCCGCCATCGGAATAAACTCATCCGGAGACAGCAGGCCATGCTCTGGGTGCGGCCAGCGGACCAGGGCTTCAAATTCAATCACTTTTCTGGTTTTGATGTCAATCTTGGGCTGGTAATAGACCAGCAGCTGCTGCTGTTCGATAGCGTGTCGCAGTTCGGACATCAAAGTCAATCTTTTGGGGCTGTACTGGTCAAGCTGGCGGGAATAGGTCAGACAGCCGGCTTTTTCCTTCTTGGCCGCGTACATGGCCACCTCGGCCCGCTGCATCAGGGTGTCCAAATCGTTGCCATGTTCGGGAAACAGGGCAACGCCAATGCTGGCATTCACATCAAGGTTCAAGCCGCTGACCTGGAATGACGGCTTCAGGGCCTGCCGTATTTTTTTCGCCACCCCCAGCGCATCCTGCTCTCGGGTAATATTAGGCAGCAGTACGGCAAACTCGTCGCCGCCAAGCCGGGCAACGCTGTCCAAATCACGGATAGTTCCCTGGAGGCGGGTAGCCACCTGCTTCAAAATAATATCACCGTTGAAATGACCCAAGGTGTCATTGATTTCCTTGAAATGATCCAGGTCCATAATCAGGATGCCCACTTTGTCTTTTTGGCGCTGGGCGGCACTTAAAGCCTGCTGCAGACGGTCATGCAGCAGAATCCGGTTGGGCAGGTCGGTCAACGAATCATGGGTGGCTTCATGGGAGGCACGTTCTTCCAGCACTGCGGTCTGGGCCCGCAGATCGGAAGTCTGGTCAATGATTTCCGCCCCCGCCTGAAAAGCGATGATTGAGCTGACATACTGCCCCCAGAGGGCGAAAAGAAAGGGCATGATATCCAGCACCCAGAGGGCAAAATTACTTTTCTGGGCCAGGATGATGCTGTCAACGTTAATGGTTCCTTTTTCAAGGTAGGCAACCATCATGGT
>JAOZRP010000081.1:0-6168 GCA_029940125.1 bacterium | reverse complement strand
GATTCCTGCCGAAAAAAGTCATAAACCCTTTTAGCAGCATGTTCAAAGGAGAACAAATATCATGGCATCCGGCAATGACAACAAACACAACCAGGTAATGCATGCACAGGAACCTGACTACGGCAGAGAACCGTACCACTGTCCACCGGCAGCCAGGGAAAAATTCCGGCGGCGACTGGCGTTCATTTACGATGAAACAATCGCAGAAAAATACCTGCCGGAGCTGGAAAGAATTTTGCGGGTTTACCATGCCTACAAGCCTCCGCAAATGATCGAAGCGGAAGCTGATTACAACCCGGCTGACCGGTTTACGGAAAAAGATGTTATCCTGATCACCTACGGAGACCTGATTCGCGGCGACGATCCGTCGCCTCTGGCCACCCTGGCAAAATTCTGCGACACCTACCTGGAAGGAACCATCAACACCGTTCACATCCTGCCGTTTTTTCCCTATTCGTCCGACCGTGGATTCTCCATTGTCGATTTCAACACCGTCGATCCCAAGCTGGGAACCTGGGATGACATCAGGGAACTGGGAAAGCACTACCGGCTCATGTTTGACGGCGTTATCAATCATGTGTCTGCCAAAAGCCACTGGTTCCAGGAATTCCTCAACGGCAATCCTTATTATAAAAACTTTTTCATCGCTTTCAAATCCCCCGACGAATTGACTAAAGAACAGCGACGGCTTATTTTCCGCCCCCGAACCTCGGACATCCTGGTAAAATTTGACACCATCAACGGACCTGTTCATGTCTGGGCAACCTTTTCCGCCGATCAGATCGACCTGAACTACAAAAATCCCGAGGTCCTGATGCGGGTGCTGGAGGTTCTGCTCCTCTATGTTCGCCACGGGGCCTCCATCATCCGGCTTGACGCGGTAACCTTCCTCTGGGCCGAGCCCGGCACCCGGTGCATCCACCTGGAGCAGACCCATGAAATCGTGAAGCTGTTCCGGGACATCCTTGACGCCGTGGCGCCGCGGGTCGCCCTGATCACCGAGACCAACGTCCCCCATGAAGAAAACATCTCCTATTTCGGCAACGGCCATGACGAAGCCCAAATGGTCTACAATTTCGCCCTGCCGCCACTGGTGCTGCATACTTTTTACTCCCAGGACGCTTCGGTTTTGTCCCGCTGGGCCGCAGGACTGGATACCAATTCGCCAACCGCCACCTTTTTCAACTTCCTGGATTCCCATGACGGCATCGGCCTGATGGCGGTAAAGAACATCCTCAACCGGAAGGAAATCGACAACATCGTTGCCAAAACCCTTGATCACGGCGGTTTCATCTCTTACAAAACCGGCAGCGATGGCCGGGAGGAACCCTATGAAGCGAACATCACCTGGTTCAGCGCTCTAAACCACGACGAGGAAGACCATGGAGATTTGGCCTTCCAGGTAAAAAGATTCGTGGCCTCGCGCTGCATTGCCCTGGTGCTTCCCGGAGTGCCGGGCATCTACCTGCACAGCCTGATCGGCAGTAAAAATGACGTGAAAGCGGTGCTGAAAACCGACTCGAAACGGGATATCAACCGGACGGTCATCGATGAGAAGCTGATCACAGAAGCCCTGGAAGACCCGCTGTCAAAGATTTCCCGCATCAGCCGGGAACTGGGACGGCTGATTGCCATCCGGGCCCGGAAGCGGGCTTTCCATCCCAACGGCAGGCAGCAGATCCTGCAGCTGGTGCCGGAAGTTTTTGCCGTTTTCCGGGTGGCGCCGGAAGAAGATCAGTACCTCCTGGCCCTGATCAACGTGGCCAACAAGGTCTGCCACCTGGAAATTGACTGCAATGGGTTAAAACTGGAAGGCGGGGACAACGTGGAAAGCCACTGGTATGACATCGTCAGCGGCATGGAATGGCTGGTGGAAGACGGAAAACTCTCCATTACCATGATGCCCTATGACGTCATGTGGCTGGAACCCTATCGAAATGTAGACACGGAGTGAAGGACAACCATCACTGTTTCCGGGCGGCATGAAGCTGTTTCCGCCCCTCGACCACGCTTTTCAACCAATGGAGCCAGGCGTCAACGCCAGCCCCGGTCGTCGCCGACAAGGGCAGGATAAACAGACCGGGATTGACCCCCAAAGCATCGGCTTTTACTTCTTCGAGAGAAAAATCAAAATGAGGCAGCAGGTCCGTCTTCGTGACCAGGAAAACCTGGGAAGTTAAAAAAGCCCGGGGATACTTCGCCGGTTTGTCCGACCCCTCGGGAACGGACAGCAAAACAACCCGAAAATGCTCCCCGAGATCAAAAGTCGCCGGACAGACCAGATTGCCGACATTTTCAATAAAAACGACATCGCAGCCGGCACCTCCAAACAGTTCGTCCAACCGCCGCAGCCCCTGATAGACAAGCGGAGCGTCGAGGTGACAGGCACCGCCGGTAGTAAGCGGCACTACCGGTACGCCATGGGCACGAAGCCGCTCCGCATCCCGTTCAGTTTCAATATCCCCTTCCAACACCCCTATTTTCAGTTCTTTGTCCAACGAGGTGATGGTTCTTTCCAACAAGGTTGTTTTGCCTCCCCCCGGACTGCTGATCAGGTTAATCAACACCGCTCCCTGGCCTTCGGCATGGCGGCGATTGATGGATGCCTGTTCGTCATTGGCGGCCAGAAGCCGCTGGTTGACCGTCAAAGTTACGGTTTTACTTTTTTCCGGCAATGGGTTGCCGACTCCAGCGGGAATATGACAGCCGCATTGATCACACATTATTTTCCCTCCTTTTGTTCAGATCCTGAAAGAGTCTCATCATCTCCTTCAAGTTCGACCTGCTGCAGGATCAAATCATCATCACCAACCGGAAAGGTTCGTCCCTGAATCCCGCAACCGGGACAAAGAACGTTTGCCGGGCGGCATACCTCACCTTCCCAACCACAAGCCGGACAACGATAGACGGCGGGCGGGCAATCCAGTTCCAAAATCGTTTCCCGAGTGACGGAAGACATACTTTTGACCGCATCAAAACCAAAGCAGAAAGAATCAACCACCACTCCAGCCAGGGGGCCGATCCGCACTGTTGCTTTTACCACCCGGTCGGCATGATGTTCAGTTGCCAGCTGAAGCAGCTGCTTAACCAGACCCTGGGCAAGAGACAATTCATGCATCGGTCCCATCCCGCTTGGTCACGGCAACCCCGAAACGCGACAGCTGCCTGCCAACCTCATCGGCAAGGAGCGGAAGCAGCTCCCGGATGGTCACCGACAGCTCAAGGTTAACATCTATCTGTTCCGGACAAACGCCAATCACGACCAACTGCTCCGGTTCCCGATCCTGCAGGCGGCATAATTCGATGGTTTCAAGAAAACCCACCTGGTGGGGGGATAAATTCGTCTGCAACAGGCCGGCCCTCACCTCGTCATTGTGGTAGACCCGGACCGTTCCCGGGGGCTCCTCGATCGCCAGGGCATCAACAACAATCAACACCCGGCAGGTTTCAATAAAAGTCGAGAGAAACAAACCGGCGGTACCGCCATCAAACAACTCAACCTCGGGAGGCAGCATCCAGCGCTCTTCCAGGTAACGAATCAGGTGAATTCCCACGCCTTCATCACCAAAAAGCAGGTTGCCGATTCCCAGGATTCCAATTTTCCTTTTTTGTTCACCAGGCGACATATGGACAACGTCTCTTTTTTCAAACTACAATCATCATTTCAGTTTCAAACGGTAAAAACCTGTCGGTCAACATATACGCGGCAGGGGGTCACCAGTCAAGGGAGTCATCAGACGTTGGCCGGCGACGGCGGTATGCAGGACAACCCGGCCCGCCTCACCGTCCGTTACCCGGCCGATAAGGCTCGCCTGTTTTCCACCAGGATGACGATGCAGCGCCTTAAGGATTTCACCTTCAACCGCCGGATCGACAAACAGCAGACATTTGCCCTCATTGGCCAGAAAAAAGGGATCAATGCCCAGAATTTCGCAGGCAACCGCAACCGGCCGATTGAGGGGAACACGCTCTTCCCAGATTTCCATGGAAGAGCCGGAAACCACGGCAATCTCGCATAAAGTCGTAGCCACGCCGCCCCGGGTCGGATCACGCAAGGCATGAATGCCACCGGGAAAATGTTCAACCAAGGCAGCCACCACATGATTGAGAGCAAAAGTGTCACTGCGAAGCTGACCACCGAAACCCAAATCTTCCCGCTCGGCCAACACCGTAATGCCGTGATCGGCCATGGTCCCGGACAATATAATGCCATCGCCGGGCCGCACCTGGCCGGGGCTTATTTCAACCCCTTCGACAATTGAACCAATCCCGGAAGTATTAATAAACAACTTGTCGGCCGCTCCCCGGTGGACCACTTTGGTATCCCCGGTCACCACGTCGACTCCGGCGGTTTCAGCCGCCGCGGCGATGGAATCGACAACTCGTTCCAGCACCTCGAGGGGCAGCCCCTCCTCGATAATCAACCCCAGGCTCAAGGCCAACGGCACTGCGCCTCTCATGGCCAGATCATTGACCGTTCCGTTAACGGCCAGGGCGCCAATGTCACCACCGGGGAAAAAAAGTGGATCAACAACGTAGGAATCGGTGGTAAAGGCCAACCGACCGTTGGCAACCGGCAGAACGGCGCTGTCTTCCAGCGGAGCCAGGCGGGAATTGTTGAGCCGGGAAAGAAATACCTCCTGAACCAGTTCCCGGGCCGCCAAACCACCGCTGCCATGATCGAGGGTAACGCAGTCTTTCTTGTTTTCCATATCCTCACCAGCACCGGAAGTCAGAAAAGATGAAACGTCTCTTCCATACTTAATGCTCCCCATAACGATAAAACGCGGCGCAACTCCCTTCCGAAGATACCATGCAGGGCCCAAGAGGATGCCCCGGGGTGCAGGACCCGCCAAAATGACCGCAGTCAACCGGCCGGCAACGTCCGCAGATGACATCCCCGCAACGACAGCCAGTCGATGGTGGAGCCGGAGTTTCAGTCTCAAAATCAAGACGGCGGCGAGCGTCAAAGGCGGCATAGACATCCCGAATGGCCAAGCCGCTGCTCTTTATGGTTCCCAAGCCCCGCCACTGCGCATCAACCGGCTGGAAAATATCGGTTACCAGCCGCCAGGCGGAAGAATTGCCATCTTCGGCTACCGCCCGGGGATAAGCATTGACAACTTTTGCTTCCCGGCGGGCCGCCAATTCCGCCAACTGCACCAGGGCCTGCATGATATCGACCGGTTCAAAACCGCCGATGACACAAGGGAGGCCATAGTCCAGGGCCAGCGGCTCAAACGCCCGGCGGCCGACAATCGTCGCCACGTGGCCGGGACATAAAAGGCCGTCGAGTTGATGATTTCCGGCCAGCAGTCGGGCGAAAACCGGCGGCATCACTTTGTGGAGAGACAGGACACAGAAATTATCCATCCGCAGCCTGGCGGCCTGGGCGACAGCGGCCGCCACCGTCGGCACCGTGGTTTCGAAGCCGATGCCGACAAAGACCACCAGTTTGTCTTCATGCGCCCGAGCCAGTTCAAGGGCGTCAATCGGCGAATAAACAATCTCCACCCGGGCGCCCCGGGCCCGGGATTCAGCCAGTGACCCACGACTGCCGGGAACTCGCACCAGATCGCCAAAAGTGGCTATGACCACGTTTTCATTTTCAGCCGCCGCAATACAGACATCTATATCGGCGGAATCGGTAACACACACCGGACATCCGGGACCGGAAACAACCTCCAGATCAGCCGGAAACAAGGACCGGAGGCCGAAACGAAAAATATTCATGGTGTGGGTGCCGCATACTTCCATGAACCGGAGCGGACGTTTCACCTGGTCGGCCAATCGAAAAGCCAGAGACTTCACCAGCTCCCGGTCCCGGTACTCGTCAACGTGTTTCATCGCCGCCAGCCGCCATCATGGCCAACAAGTCAAGATTCTCCCGGGCCTGTTGCTCGTCAAGACTGTGCAGGGCAAAGCCGGCATGCACAATGACATAGTCGCCAACCACCGGCAAACGATCAACAATATCAAGTCTGACTTCCCGTCTTACCCCTTCCGCCTCAACCACTGCCAGCGGCGGTTCCAGCATATCGCCGCCGGTTCCGCGAACCTCCAGAACCCGCATGGGAATAGCTAAACACATGGTACCTGTCCTCACTCAAACTAAGGCGGGCTTGACGCCCGCAACCCAAATCAGGGTATCAGGATGTTCCGGCATGG
>JAOZRP010000409.1 GCA_029940125.1 bacterium | reverse complement strand
ACGATCCGCGGCGACGGACGATCGACCAGGTCCGCGTCAATAACATAGACCCGGTGCAGCCGCACCGCCTCGATCGACCGCCATCTCGTCCAGGTACCGGCAAAGCGACGGTAATTCGTCGTTGGCGACATGGAAGAAATAATAATGACCTGGGGATTGTCGGCAATGACCCGCTCAATGGAATAGCGGGGATAAAGGACCGGGTTTTTCTTGGTCACCAGGATGCCGCCGGCCCGGCGGATCAAGTCGGCGGCAAAAGTGTCGCCGTTGACGGTAACAATAGGGTCAACGCCAACCTGGTAGAAAACCCGGACCTTCGGCAGCCGGGCAACCCGCTTCTCCACCATTCCCACCCGCTTTTTCATTGACAGAATAACCCGATGAGCCTGGGGCAAGGTCGCCGTTATTTCGCCCAGGTTGCTGATGCTGCGGTAAATATCGTTCAGGCTCTTGGGATTGACCCGGTAGATGGGCAGGTGAAACTCTCTCAGGGAAGCAATGATTTTTTCCTGCTTCCCATCCAGGCTGGCCACGATCAGGTCCGGATGCAGGGAGATAATCTTCTCCAGGTTGAGGTTGAAAAAGCTGCCGATTTTGGGCTTTTTACGGGCGGCCGGCGGGTAGGTGGCAAAATCCGTCACCCCCACCACCCGGTCATCCAGGCCAAGAGAAAAAAGAATCTCCGTCAAGCTGGGAACCAGGGCAATGATCCGCTGGGGACGCGGGGGCACGGCAACCCGGTTGCCCACTTCGTCAACAAACTCGAGAGCCCGGGCGGCCGGCGGAGCAAGGATCAGGACAACCCAGGCAAAGGCCAACAACGATGCCATGAAACGGCGGCTAGTATCATTCAGCTTCATCGGCATCCCCTATCGCCGCGGGGATTCGGACAATTGATGAACAAGGCTCAAACCGGCGCAGTACTGGCCCGGAAACACCGCGTGCAGGTGTCCCAGAACGCTCCTGGTCGCCAGGGGCCCCAGACCGCGGGCGCCATATTCCTTCAGGCGCAGGAAACGATAGTCAAGGGCCAAAAACGATTCAGCGGCCATGAATAAAGTCACAAAATGGGCAATGCCCCGCTTTTTCTGCGCCCGTTGGCCGGCGGCAACCACCAGAGCTTCCAGCGTCAACCCCGCATGCACCTCACCACCCGCGTCCAAAAACATTTCCTTCAGATCTGCGCTGCCGCCGTTTTCCAGGAGACTTTGCTTGAAGACCTCGTAATCAGGCTTGGCGATGATGCCGGCCGCCAGTTCCCCGTCGGTGGATACCACGTCGCAGCTCTCTCCCCGGGGCAAAAAAAACACCAGATCGTTCCAGTACTTGGAAGACTCCAGGGGGAAAAGACGCAGCTCGCCCTGAACCTCGCGGGTCTGGATGTCCACTTCCGGCGCCGCTCCCGGCCAGAACCGCTCCGCCAGGCGCTGCAACCGCTGCCGATGCTCCACAACCTTCGCCGTGGGAATCGCGGCTGCCGGCATTACGATGGTCAGCCGCTGCTTCTCCAGCGAAGCAGACAGCAGGTAGTCAAGGGCCTTTCCCAAGGAGGGCTCTTCAACCTGGAAACAGGCAAGGAATTCAGCCAGGGTGCCCATCAGAATTCGATGCCGCGCTGGGCTGAAATGCCCGTCTGGTAAGGATGCTTTATTTCTCTCATTTCAGTGACCAGGTCGGCCAGCTCGACAATTTCCGGCGGGGCGTCGCGACCGGTCAGAATCACATGAACATACGACGGTCTTTTTTGGAGGGTTTCAATCACCCGCTGAACGGGCAGCAGTTTATAGGAAAGGGCGTAGTTAACCTCGTCGCAGACGACCAGGTCATAGTCGCCGGATAAAATCGCCTGTTCACAGGCAGACCAGGTTTCTTCCGCCAGCCGGCAGTCAGCGGCTTCGGGTTCAGCCGCGCCCAGCTTGATAAATCCCTTGCCCATCGGGGTAATGGTCAGATTGTCAAATTTTTTAGCAGCTTCCAGTTCGCCGTATTTCCAGGATCCCTTGATGAACTGGATAATCATGATGTTAAAGCCCTGGCCGGCAGCCCGGAAGGCCGTTCCCAGGGCCGCGGTCGTTTTTCCCTTGCCGTTGCCGGTATTGACAATAATCAATCCCCGGCGCTTGTCCTTGCTCATCAATCCCTATCCTTTCCTGTCCTTTCCTGACCAAATTACAAGCCGCTGTTTATCAGGTCCTGTTACTTTTACACCCGATGCCTTGATTTGTTAAGGC
>JAOZRP010000408.1 GCA_029940125.1 bacterium | reverse complement strand
TGAAAAGATGCCGCAGAAATCAACCTTTTTCTACCCGAAGCTTTTAACCGGGCTTGTTCTCTATCTTTTTGACGATTGAAAGAGAAATTAAGCGATTAGCTTTTAGCCATTGGCTGTCAGCTCAATTGGCCAATTGCCAACCACTTGGCTCAGGCAAAACCCATGGCTGGCAGCGGGAGCACCAGGCAAATGAACGTCCTTGCCACCACTACCGAAACCATCCCTGATTTAAAGCTCACCATCCAGCAGCCAAAGCACGGCTATCGCTACAACCTCGAACCCTTCATCCTGGCTGAGTTCGTTGATCTGGAGAAAGGGGAAGCCGTTCTTGACCTGGGAACAGGCGTCGGCATTATTCCTCTGCTGCTGGCCCGTCGTTTTCCAGCGGCCGGAAATATCACCGGCATTGAGATCCAGCCCGAATTGGCGGAAATCGCCAGGCTTAACGTTGAAAACAACGGCCTGCAACAGCAGGTTGCCATTGTCCAGAACGACTACCGTCACTGCCGCCAGATCGCCCCGCCGTCATCATTCAGCACGGTTATCGCCAACCCCCCCTACTACCCGCGGCAGCAGGGACGTCTCAACAACTGCCGGCAGAAAGCCATCGCCCGCCATGAAATCACCACCGATCTGGAATCTCTGGTCAACGCCGCCGCCTTCTTTCTTAAACCGGGCGGCCGTTTTGTGGTCAGCTACCCGGCTGAACGCCTGCCGGCCCTGATCAACGCCTGCCAACGGCGAAAACTTACTCCCAAGAATCTGCAATGTGTCCATTCCCGGGCCTCGGAACCGGCGGAACTGATCCTGCTGGCGGCCAGGCAGAACGGCAATGCAGGGCTACAGATCACCGCCCCGCTCTACCTGCATCCCTGAGATCAGGGAAAGCCGCCAGCCAAATACCACCCTTCCAATCAGCCAGATACCCTCCAAGGGGTTAAACCATGAGTTTGAACAATAAAAACATTTTGACATGCAGCGGATATTCCGCTATAAATTTCCACACTATGCGCGGCTTTACCGCGATATTTTCCAAAACAAGACGCACGGTGAAATCAGGCTGTTAAAAGCCGGCAGCAACCAAAAGGCAAACAGGGAACGAACGGAAGGAAAAAGCCGGGCAGACACTGCTCCAGGCAAGGACAGCGAAAATATTCCATGACCGCCATCTCAACTATCAATGACGTTTTTTCCCTCATCAACACCGAGCTGGAAGACATCGAATCCGCCTACGCGGACTATCTGAAAACCAATGTCTCCCTGATCCCCAAAATAAGTGAACATATCATTCTGAGCGGCGGCAAGCGGCTGCGGCCGGCCCTGTTGATCCTGACCATGAAGATGCTCAGCAGCCGTCCCTGCTCGGGAACCGCCATGGCCGCGGTCATCGAATTTATTCATACTGCCACTCTCCTGCACGATGACGTCGTTGACCAGGCGGACATGCGCCGCGGCCTGACCGCCGCCAACATGATCTGGGGCAATGAAGCTTCGGTACTGGTCGGCGACTTCCTGTTTTCAACCTCTTTTGACTTGGCCGTCGACCAGGGAAACCTGAAAATCCTCAAGGCCTTATCCTCGGCAACCAAGCGCCTGGCGGAAGGCGAAATCCTCGAACTGATGAAAACCGCCGACACCTCCACTACCGAGGACGACTACCTGGCGGTTATCGAAGGGAAAACAGCCATCCTGATGGCCATCGCCTGTGAAATCGGCTCGCTGCTCGCCGGGGCCGATGATAAAAAACAGGCATTGATGAAGGACTTCGGCCTCAATCTGGGCATGGCGTTTCAAATGATCGATGATGTCCTTGACTATACTTCCCGGGAAGAAGATCTGGGAAAGGCAATTGGCATTGACCTGGAAGAAGGCAAGCTGACGCTGCCGCTGATTTACACTCTGCAAAAGGCCTCCGAGGAAGAACGACAACAATTGCAGGAAATAATCCTGGCGGATTTTGTCAGCCCCGAAAACTTTGCCCGGGTGTATCAACTGATAATCAAACATGGCGGCATCCAATTCACCATGAATCGGGCGCACCAGCATATTGAAACAGCCAAAAAGCTGCTGAAGCCCCTGGAGTCGTCCATATTCAAGGAATCCCTGCTGTTCATGGCTGATTATATCCTGGATCGGGATCGATAAGTCATTATTTTTATTGCGGAAAGATTCATCGCCACTATCGGGTTTAGTGCCTTACGCCTGAAATGGTGTCAAAAAAAACAAGAAATT
>JAOZRP010000407.1 GCA_029940125.1 bacterium | reverse complement strand
ATGCCGGAACATCCTGATACCCTGATTTGGGTTGCGGGCCTTAAGCCCGCCTTGGAATTTAATGTAATGATTCCTCAATGTTATGAACGCAAAGCGATCAGGAGGTTTTCGACTTTTTGCTGATGTGGGCCATCAACCCCCCATCGTCAATCAACTCCTGCATAAACGGCGGAATCGGCTTGGCCTGGTACGTCTTTCCCGTGGTCAGGTTTTCAATGCGGCCGGTCATGGTGTCAATCCGCAGTTCATCCCCGGACTTGATTTCCGCCGCCGCTTCCCCGGCTTCCAGGATCGGCAGGCCGGTATTGAAGGCGTTGCGGTAGAAGATGCGGGCAAAGGTGGCGGCAACCACGCAGGCAATGCCGGCCGCCTTGATGGCCATCGGTGCGTGCTCGCGGGAGGAGCCGCAGCCAAAATTCTTGTCGGCGACGATAATGTCCCCCACCCGCATTTTCTGCATGAATTCAGGGTCGGCGTCTTCCATGCAGTGCTTCGCCAGTTCCTTGGGATCCGAGGTATTGAGATAGCGGGCCGGAATAATGGCATCCGTATCCACGTCGTCGCCGAATTTCCAGGCCTTTCCCTGATAGATCATGACACCACCTCCTCCGGGCTGGCAATGCGCCCGAGAACGGCCGAAGCCGCGGCCACGGCCGGGTTGCTCAAATAGACTTCGCTCTCCGGGTGCCCCATGCGGCCGACAAAATTGCGGTTGGTGGTCGCCAGGGCCTTTTCGCCGGCGGCCAGGATGCCCATGTGGCCGCCCAGACAGGGGCCGCAGGTGGGCGTGCTGAAAACCGCCCCGGCCTCGACGAAAATTTCCACCAGCCCTTCCCTCACCGCCTGCAGGTAAATGGCCTGGGTCCCGGGGATGACAATCAGGCGCAGGTAGGGGGCCACTTTCTTCCCCTGCAGCACTTTGGCCGCCAGCCGGAGATCCTCGATCCGCCCGTTGGTGCAGGAACCGATCACCACCTGGTCAAGGGTGATTCCCTGTTCCACCGCCGCCGCCACTGCCCGGCTGTTTTCCGGCAGGGAGGGAAAAGCCACCTGGGGCTTGATCCGGGAAACGTCGATGTCCATTTCGTAGACATATTCCGCCCCGGGATCACTGAAGAAAAGATGGTAGTCGCGGGTTGAACGCTCCCGGACGTAATCCAGGGTGATCTCGTCGGGGGTGATGATGCCGTTCTTGGCCCCGGCTTCAATGGCCATGTTGGCCATGGTGAACCGGCCGTACATGGGCAGCTTCTCGATTGCCTCGCCCTGCATTTCCATGCTCTGGTACAGGGCGCCGTCAACCCCCAGCCTGCCGATCGTGTACAAAATCAGGTCCTTGCCTTCCACCCAGGGACCGGGGGTCCCGTGGTAGACCAGCTTGATGCTTTCCGGAACCTTGAACCAGGCTTTGCCGGTGGCCATGGCCGCCGCCAGGTCTGTGCTGCCCACTCCGGTGGCGAAGGCCCCGAGGGCGCCGTAGGTGCAGGTGTGGGAGTCAGCCCCGATAATCAGGTCCCCGGGAAGCACCAGCCCCTGCTCCGGCAGCAGCACGTGCTCGATGCCCACCCGGCCCTGTTCAAAATAATTGGTCAGCTGCTGCCGGCGGCTGAAATCCCGGACCACCTTTGCCTGCTCGGCGGAATTGATGTCCTTGTTGGGAGTAAAATGGTCCGGAACCAGGATGACCCGGTCGGGATCGAAAACCTTTTCAATCCCCAGCTGCTCAAATTCGGCGATGGCGATGGGGGCGGTCACGTCATTGGCCAGCGCCACGTCCACCCGGGCTTCAATCAGCTGGCCGGGCCGAACCTCGTCGCAGCCGGCATGGGCCGCCAGTATCTTTTCGGTAATGGTCATTGCCATACTGCTGATCTCCTTATACGGTTACCCGGGGACGGTTGTGTTTTTTGTATTCCAGCTTGTTCAGGGCGTTGATGTAGGCCCTGGCCGTGGCGACGATAATGTCCGTATGGGCTCCCTGCCCCATCACCGTCAGGCCGTTTTCCTCAATCCTGACCGTCACTTCGCCGAGGGCGTCCGTTCCCCCTGTAATGGATTTAACCTCGTAAGTCAAGAGCTTACTGGCCGTTTTGGTCAGCCGCTTGATGGCCTTGAAGGTAGCGTCCACCGGCCCGTCGCCGAACTCGGCGCCCTGCAGGGTTTCGTTGTTGATCTCCAGCTGGATAGTGGCGTTGGGCACCGAAACGCTGCCGCTGTTGACGTTGATGTACAGCAGCTTGA
>JAOZRP010000406.1 GCA_029940125.1 bacterium | reverse complement strand
CATGCAGCAAGTTTCTTTTATCCTGAACGGCGATAGGGTGGAGGCCTGGGTAAACGGGCATGAAATGCTGCTGCAGGTTCTGCGGGAAAAATTCGCCCTGCTGGGCGCCCGGGAAGGGTGCGGCATGGGTGAGTGCGGCGCCTGCACCGTGATTGTTGACGGCCTGAGCATTGACAGCTGCCTGTTCCCGGTGCTGGAGGTGGAAGGCTGCCGGGTCGAAACCATTGAGGGACTGGGCAGCCGGCCGGAAGGCATGCACCCGATCCAGCAGGCCTTTCTCGAACACGGAGCCTCGCAGTGCGGCTTCTGCACCCCGGGGATGGTCATGTCCACCAAGGCCATGCTGGATGAACGGGAAGCCGGAGAAAAAATCACCGAAAATGAGATCAAGCACGCCCTGGCCGGCAATCTCTGCCGCTGCACCGGCTACTACCAGATCATCGAGGCGGTCAAATCGCTGGTGGAAAAGTAGAAAAAGCTTTTAGCTTTCAGCGATTAGCTTTCAGCACCACAGTGATTCGGCTTTCTGAGCGGTGTTGCCGGCTGAGAAACTGTTCCAGCCGCTTTCCAGAATATGTTATATTGACAATACAAATGGTTCAGCTGACAGCTCAAGGCTGACAGCTGAGAGCCCATCTGGAAACATCAGTGAGCTTTCCGGATGGAAATCAGGCAGGATACTCCATGCAACAGACGTATAATTTTATCGGCAAGCGGGTTCCCAAGCAGGATGCCCCCGACAAGTTGATGGGTCGGGCGGTGTTCATCAACGACGTTACCCTGCCGGGGATGCTCTACGGCAAAATTAAAAGGAGCGAATACGCCCACGCGGTCATTAAGCATATCGACACCAGCCGGGCCGAGCGGCTGCCGGGAGTGAAGGTGGTGTTGACCGGCAAAAACAGCCCGGCGGGGAATTTCCGCATCGGCTTTATCAAGGACAACCCGCCGCTGAAAAGCGACAAGGTACGACAGTACCGCGACGAGGTGGCCGCCGTGGCCGCCACCGACCCCGACCTGGCCGCCGAAGCCTGTGAGTTGATCAAAGTTGACTATGAGCCGCTGCCCGGCGTTTTCGACCCCCTGGAAGCCCAGGCCAAGGGGGCGCCGCTGATCCACGAATACGATTTCCAGGGCAACCCGATCAAAAGCAACCGCCTGCCGGTCAACTGGCACATCCAGGACGGTGACCTGGACTATTTCAAGCGGAAATCTCGCCATATCGTCGAAAACACCTATCGGACCGGCTGGGCCCACCACTGCTGTATGGGCACCACTGGCATCGTGGCCGATTTTGACGGCCGGTACAACCTGACCGTCCACCTGCCGACCCAGATTCCCTTCCTGGTCCAGAGGGACCTCCATGATTTAATGACAGCCATGGGCCTGGAAAACCGGAACATCCGGGTGGTGTCGCCGACCATCGGCGGGGCCTTCGGCAACAAGCTGGACATGCACTGCTACGAATATATTGCCGTACTCCTGGCCCGGGTAGCGGGGCGGCCGGTAAAAATCATGTTCGACCGGGAAGAAGAATTTATCGGCATGGCTCCCCGGCAGCCGACCATCATCACCATTGCCCAGGGCTGTGACGAAAACGGTCGGCTGACGTTCCGGGAGGCCCGGGCGGTGCTTGACAACGGGGCCTACACCTCGTGGGGGGCCACGGTGCCCTCGGTCATGTACGTTCCCATGACTTCGCTGTACCGGGTGCCGGCGGTTGATTTCCAGGCGGTCTGCGTCTATACCAACAACATCTTCAGCCAGGCTTTCCGGGGCTACGGCAATCCCCAGGCAACCTTCGCCATCGAAAGCAACCTGGACGAACTGGCCCGCGAAGCCGGCATCGATCCCCTGGAAATGCGGCTGATGAACGTTAACGAGGCTAATGAAACCACTCCCATGGGCCTGAAAGTTTCTTCCTGCGGCCTGCGTGAGTGTTTCCAGGCGGTGCAGGAAAAGCTTGACTGGAACAAGCCCCGGCGGCCGAACCGCGGCCTCGGGCTGGCGGCCCTGATCCACGTGGGCGGGGCGGCCAGGATTTACAAGTCGGACGGCCACGGCATGATGCTGAAAATGGACGACTTTGGCAAGGTGTCCATCCTGACCGGGGCGGCGGAAATCGGCCAGGGTTCGGAAACCTCCATCGCCCAGACGGTGGCCGAAATTCTTGGCATTCACCCTGACGACGTCACCGTCATCCGCCACGACACGGCAGTCTGCCCCTGGGACGTGGGCACCCATGCCAG
>JAOZRP010000405.1 GCA_029940125.1 bacterium | reverse complement strand
TGACAGCCTTTCAGGGATAAGGCACTAACAGCTGATAGCTGACAGCTACTTAAAACCCAAAACATCCTGCATATCATACAAACCCGGCTCCCGGCCGGCCACCCACAAAGCGGCCCGCAGGGCTCCCCGGGCAAAGGTATCCCGGGAATGGGCCCGGTGGACAATTTCCAGCCGCTCTCCCAGGCCGCCGAACAGCACCAGGTGATCACCGACGATGTCCCCGGCCCGCAGGGTCTGCATGCCGATTTCCTCCCGGGTCCGCTCGCCGGTAAAACCCTGGCGTTCAAAAACAGCCACCTCCCGGTAGTCCCGGTCAAGGGCGGCCGCAACAATTTCCCCCAGACGCACCGCCGTGCCGCTGGGAGCATCCTTTTTCAGCCGGTGGTGGGCCTCAAGAATCTCAACATCAAAATCGTCCCCGAGGATGCCGGCCACTTCAGCAACGATTTTGAACAGCACGTTGACGCCGACACTCATGTTGGGAGCCAGGACTACCGGCATCCGGGAAGCAAAGCTTTTCACCTGCTCCCGTTCCTCGACCGTCATGCCCGTGGTCCCGATCACCATCGACACCCGGTGTTCAGCCGCCGTTTCCAAATTGGCCAGGGTGGCCGCCGGGTTGGTAAATTCAATCAGGACATCGCTGTCGGCAAAAGGCAGCCGGCCGGCGTCACCGACAATAGGCACCCCCAGGCTGCCGACCCCGGCCACCTCACCGGCATCCTGCCCGACGAGCGGATTTCCGGCATACTCCAGGGCCCCGGACAGAGTTGCCTGTTCATGTTCATGAACCACCGAAATAATCCGGCGGCCCATCCTGCCGGCGGCCCCGGAAACCATTATCTTGGCCATCTTTTCTCCTTCTATCTCCCGCGGGCTGACAACCCGGCAAAAACGTTGAAAAAACCTGTTATTTATAACGAATAAACGCCTTTTTAGTCAATGAAAAAAGGGGATTCAAGGTCATAAATGCCGGCGGCAATCAGCCGCAGGGTTTAAGGCCCTTGCCGACGGATTTCTGAAGCCACAATAAAGCGCTGAAAGCCAACAATTCGATTCAGGCAAAAGGAAACCACCCGTTCGCGATGCTCACTCGAGAACACCGGGGACACAAAGGTCGTTAAACATCCTTTTCCGGTTGACAGACCGCCGCGCTGACCGTATGATAATTGTGGCAATGTGGATCAAAGAATGTTGGGGCCTGGCTCGCAGCGGGTTTGGCCACCGGACGAATCACCACGATGGTGATTCGCGGCGGACGTCTCGCAGCCGGCCATGGGCGGCCGGCGAGAATGAGCGAGAGCCATGATCGTTGACCATTGAACACTACGTAAAAACAAGCGAGGCATCATGCTGGAAACCCGCCACCTGCAGGTATTCATGGCCATCTGGGAACTGCACAGCTTCAGCAAGGCCGCCGAAAAGATCAACCTGACCCAGCCGACCATCAGCGGCCACCTGAAAAGCCTGGAAACCATCCTGGGCACGGAGCTGTTCAACCGGTCGGCACGGCAGGTCAGCCCGACCAAGGCCGGTGAACTTTTTTACCCTTACGCCAAAAGGATGCTCAACCTCATGGCCCAGGCCGAACGGGAAATGGACCTTTTCGTCGGCCGGGAAAAGGGCACCCTGGACATTGGCGGCAGCAACATCCCCGGCGAATACATCCTTCCCCTGGCCATCGGCCAATTCAAAAAGGATCGT
Organism: bacterium; assembly: GCA_029940125.1. Classification (GTDB taxonomy): domain Bacteria; phylum Desulfobacterota; class Anaeroferrophillalia; order Anaeroferrophillales; family Anaeroferrophillaceae; genus DQWO01. The sequence continues at coordinate 545 of JAOZRP010000405.1, read as the reverse complement.
CCGGTCATCAAGATCACCCTCAAGATCGGCGACACCGAAGACATCATCAACGCGGTTGCCGAAGGTCGGCTGGAACTGGGAATGGTGGGAGCGGTCATTGAACGGCCGGAGATCGTTTTTGAAGCCTGCCTGGTAGATGAACTGGTGCTGGCGGCCCCGCCGGGCAGCCCCCTGGCCGGCAAAAAGCAGGTCACGTTAGCGGAATTGGGCAGCTACCCTTTCATCATGCGGGAAAAAGGTTCGGGAACCAGGAAAACCATTGAAAAAGCCCTGGAACAGGCACCTGACTCCCCGGGAAGCGGCAATCTTGCCGTCATTGCCGAAATGGGCAGCACCGAAGCCATTCGACAGGCAGTGAAAGCGGGGGTGGGCTGTTCGATCATCTCCCGGCGGGCGGTGGAAAAGGACGTGGAACTGGGGCTGATGAGCGCGGCGTCACTGCCCGAGCTCGACCTCAAGCGGCAGTTTTACCTTATTTTGCCGAAGCAGCGGCGCCTCTCGCCGCTGGCAGTCGAATTCCGCCGGTTCATGCAACAAAACTGTCC
>JAOZRP010000404.1 GCA_029940125.1 bacterium | reverse complement strand
GCCAGACTCAGGTGCTGATAATGACGCAGACCGGCCGACAATCCCAAGATTTTCAGGAGCTGCTGCGGGTGAACAACCTGTCCTGCGGCTACGGGAGCAAAACGGTGCTGGAGGATATCTCCTTCAGCATCTGGACAGGGTTTTTCTGCGGGCTTCTGGGGCCCAATGGCTCGGGGAAATCCACCTTAATCAATAATATCTGCCGGGTGTACCAGCCCCAGGGGGGTGAACTCCTGCTGGAGGGGCGGAACCTGGAAGAATTCAGCCGCCGTGAACTGGCAACCCAGATTGCAGTGGTGCCCCAGGACACCCATATTTCCTTCCCCTTTCTGGTTCGGGAAGTGGTGGCCATGGGCCGCAACCCCCATATTTCGGGCTTGTTTGCCAAGGGCTACCGGGAAGACGACCCGCTGGTCGCCAGGATTATGGCCGAAACCGGGATCGAGTACCTGCAGGATCGTCCCATCAACCGAATCAGCGGCGGTGAACGCCAGCTGGTGCTGCTGGCCCGAGCCCTGGCCCAGGAGCCGAAACTCCTTCTGCTCGATGAACCCACGTCCAATCTGGACATCTGCCATTCAGTGGCCATCCTGCGGCTGGTGGAAAAAAAGGTGAGGGAGGAAAACCTGGCAGTGCTGGCCATCTTCCATGACCTGAACCTGGCCAGCATCTTTACCGATTATCTTTTTTTGATCCAGGAAGGCCGGATAGCCTTCCAGGGTGAAACCATCCAGGTGATGCAGCAGGATATTTTGGAAAAGGTTTTTAACACTGATTTGTGCGTCTATACCCCGCCCTTGATCGGTCGTCCCCAGGTGTCAATTCCCACCGTTTCCTGAACTGCCGCTACCGGTTTCGAGGACGGCCCCTTTTTCTGGGATGGCCATCACCCTGGCCAGGGTGAAGCGGGAAGCGGCTTCATGGATCGCCCGCAAAACTTTTCCGGTTACCACGCCTCCCGGGCTGTTTCCCGGCTGCTTTCCCCAGATGAGATCGATAATGGCCGTGGTTTGCATGGTTTCGGCCGGGCCGGCCGGCAGCAGGTAGTTGTCGCTGTTGTTTGTCTGTCGCAGCAGCCCGGCCGCCAGCAGGTCGCCGCTGATGTCCCGGATTACTGGTTCCGCTTTCTGCAGCTTTTCAGCGATGTCCGCGGTGCTGCACGGTTTCTGCTGCTGAAAATTTTTGAAAATAACGGTCAGGATGTCCAGACTGAGGGCCAGCCTCTTTACCGGGGTAATAGTAGCGTGCTGCGGCTGGTAGTGGCGGCAGACCTGGAGAGCAAAGGCCACTTCGGCGCCGCTCAGAAAAACTATCCAGCCCAAGTGGATCCACAGCAGAAACAGCGGTACGGTGGCGAAGGACCCGTAGATGGCGTTGTACCTGGCGACGCCGATCTGCAGGTGCAGGTAAATTTTCTGGATCAGCAGCAGGCCGATGGCCCCGGCCAGGCCGCCGGCCAGCGCCGGACGAAACTTCACCTTGGTATTGGGCAGAAACTGGTACAGGAGAGTGAAGGTGCCGCTGAGCACCAGGAAAGGCAGTAGATGGGAGCTCAAAGTCAGCACCCAGTTGGCCGGCAGGATGTAGCGCATTTTTTCCGCCAGCCAGGGGCTGTTGAGAACCGCGGATACGCCCAGGCCGGCATTGATGGCAATGGGAAAAAGAACCATCAGGGCCAGGTAGTCCATGATCCGGCGGCCGAAGGCCCGGCCGCAGGGGGCGTTCCAGATGGCGTTCATGGCTTCTTCAATGCTGCCGATGACCATGATGACGGTAAAAAAGAGGATGATGATTCCCGCTGCTCCCAGGGTGGCGAAATTAGTGCGGTCGACATAGTCAAAGACCTGGTCGACCGCTTCCCGCAGATGGCTGTTGAAATCTTTGTCGGCGGACTGCTCTTCCCCCGGGATGCCGTCGGTTGCTTTTTCAGCCGTGGCTGAAGGACTTTTTTCCGGTTCGGCCGCCACCTGGGCAATCAGGGTGTAGGCGGTTTCCCGCAGCTGGTCTCCGGCGCCCAGCCCCTTGAGGACCGCGGTGCTCAGGGCCAGCATGGGCACCAGGGACAGGACAATGGTGAAGGTGAGGGCGCTGGCCCTCAGGGTCACGGTGTCTTTCTTGAATTCCTGGACGATGATGGCGCAGACGCGCATGAAGAGGAAAAACTGCCGCCGCAGCCAATTCCCTCGTGGTTCCGACCAGATTTCATCCGCAAACTTTCTTTTTGCCTGCCGATTTTTGGCGTCGTTTGTT
>JAOZRP010000080.1:5703-8405 GCA_029940125.1 bacterium | reverse complement strand
TCACCCTGCGGCTGAAGGAATTCATCAAGTACCTGAACGCCCGGCTGCAGCTGGCCGGGAAGCGTTAATTTTGCAATATCTCAGAAAAAAGATGAAATCTGAACATCCCAACAAAAAAATTATTCTACATCTCTCTAAAACACAAAGAAAAAAATATACTTTTCTACCTAAATTAGGTAAAAATTTTCCCTTTTTTAGATAAAAATACATAATAATTTTTCATTTTAATCTTGTATGCTTACAACTGATTGATATCATTGAATAAATAAATGCAATCCCTAGACAAATTTTATGGCATATCAATTGCTTAACATTTGACCATGCTAAAAACATTCTTTAGCTGGTGCACTTACGACTTGAATCAAAGTCATCCTAAACTCAACGATAAGCAGAAAGGGCTGATTCAATGCTTACACGATCTTTGCTTAAACTGATTCTGGTTCCTATTCTTTTGTTGCTCTCTTTACAAATCTGTCTCGGTGCCCAAATTTCTGGAACAGTGTATAATGCAGATGGATCTACACCAATAACTAACGGCAATATGGAGATCAGGATCGTCTTTGCAGATCACAACTATTTGGGGGCAATGAATGAATATACTTGGGGCTTTGCCCCGGTCAGTAATACTGACGGTACTTTTAGCCTTTCCAATTTGCCAGCGGGGTCATATTTTCTCCAGATATCTCTTCAACACCATGAGGATAACTACATTGAAGAATGGTGGAATGCCGCAGGCAGTGTTCATGATGCCAGTGCCGCCCAACCACTAACGGTGGAAACTGGCTCGGTAATAGAAGGCATTAACTTTCAACTTGAAGCTGGAGCAACTATTTCAGGCAAAGTAACAGATGTCAACGGCAATCCGCTTGCAAACATTTCAGTTCAGGCAGCCATTGGTACACAATGCAATGTTAAGGGATGGAGCCGGGATGCCTGGACGGACAGCAACGGCAACTATACAATTGTCGGACTACCAGCAGATACTTATTACATTACTGCCTGGGGTAGCAATACCTTAAATTTTGTTGATGAATGGTGGAGTGGCGGCAGCGAAGAAAGTTCGTTTGAATGCTGCTACGCTTCAACCGTAACACTTTCTTCTCAGGGGTCAGTACAAAATATCAACTTCAAACTTGACCGGGGCATGACAGTTTCGGGAACCATCTATGAAGAAGATGGCACCACCCCAATAACTGGCGTCTCTGACTTACGTATTGAAATCATGCGTACGACTGCCAACAATGAAAATGAAAATTTTGAAACAATTCAATGGATCAATGTTGACCCCACAAGCGGCCAATTCTCCGACCGAATTCCTGCCGGCACCTATACGGCCAAAACAAACGTGCACAATTCAAACCTGCTTCTCGAGTGGTGGGCAGCCCCTCGAAGTGTTGAAAATCCTCAAGACGTAGATTTTTTCTCTGGGTCTGAAGGCGACATTCTAGATAACATCAATTTTCAACTTCACCCTGGAGCTGCCATTTCCGGCACTCTTTTTCAGGCTGACGGCACAACCCCCGTCACAGGGAACAACCTGTCTATCAAACTAATATCCGACAACACAGCCTGTAGCAACGGTTGGATGCATCAGGTATCTGTTGACCCCAATACCGGCAAATACTCTTTTGGCGGCCTCTATCCCGGCACCTATTTTCTCCGGGTCAACAATAATTATTCCAATTTCACCGAGCCCTTCTGGAGCTCTGCCGGCGGCACGGTAGACTGTAGCAATGCTGAATCAGTTGTACTTACAGAAGGTCAAATCGCCACAAATAAAAATTTTATTTTACATGAAGGTGGTAGTATTTCAGGTACCGTTTTCCATCACGATGGCACAACACCACTCGTTGATGAGCACATCAAGGTTATCATTGAGTTAATAATGGCAGGACACAGCGTCACTGCCGGAGAGACTTATATCAACATAACTGACGGAAGCTATAGCATCAATGGCCTGCCAGCCGGCACCTACCATATTCACACGGAAAATGAAAAGTTCAACAACTATGTAAATGAGTTCTGGCATGCCAGTGAAAATGTTTACAATCCGGAACTGGCTGGCAACTTGTCATTAGCAACAGGAGAGCACAAAAGCAGCATCGACTTCCAGTTGGAACTGGGTGGGAGCATCAGCGGCAAGGTTTTTCAGGAAGATGGCACCACCCCTCTCCATGGCTATGGTCTTTATGTATACCCGGTATCAGGCACTTGCGATAATTTTGAAACAATCTATTACATTTATGCTGCCGATTTACTCATTGATGGTTCATATCTGATTAACGGTGTCCCTCCCGGAACATACCGCTTAAAAACCAGCATGAGCAACAATGCTGATTTTATCAATGAATGGTGGGCAAACACGGCAAGCGTTCCCCTCTCCCAATGTGCAGATGCAGGGATTTTTACGGTCAATCAAGGAGAAGCAATAACCGGTATGGATTTTCAACTTGATCATGCTGAAATCATCTCTGGAAAGGCCACCGACGCACAGGGAAACCCGATAGCAGGAATCTGCGTGGAAGCCCACCAAGCAAAATGCTGGGAAGCCCACAATGAATTTGCCGATTCAACAGATGAACAAGGAAATTACCGAATTGTGGTTCCAGCCGGCGACTACTATCTTTATGTTCAGACCGCCTGCACTTCTCAGGGTGATTATCTTTGTGGCTGGTGGGATGGCAGTAGCGATGGAGATGATA
>JAOZRP010000080.1:3066-5603 GCA_029940125.1 bacterium | reverse complement strand
AACACGCTCAATATGACTCTGAACCGGGCTGAAATCATATCGGGCACGGTCACCGACCAAGAGGGTAATCCTCTCTACAATGTCTGCATCAATGCCTACGCAGACGCCTGTTACAACAACTTTGTGGCCAGTTCAACAACCGATGAAGATGGAAACTACTCCCTTATAGTTCCACCGGGAGAATATTATATCATCACCAATGCCAATTGCCAGCAACTACAGCCCGTTGTCAACGAATGGTGGGATGGTGGAAACGGCACAACTGACTGCACCACGGCTGCGCCAATATCTGTAAATCAAGATATCAATGCAATCGATTTTGAACTTGGCAACATCCCTGATTTCCCTGCTCCCGTTATTCAAAAAGCAGGACTGGTAACAAGGGAGAAACCGGATGGATCGACTTCAACAATTTTTTATCTCTACCTGTCCGGACCCAGCCCCGAAGACATTTTCTCCTGCGTGGCAGAAGGACCTTCCGGAACATTTAACTTAGGTCCTTATTCATCAATCAGACAAAGAGGTTTGGCCTATTTGACCGTTCCCGGTTTTATCGTTGATGACGGCATTTACACCCTTACAGTCACCGACAGCAAAGGACGACAGGCAACAGCTTCACAAAATTTCTCCTATGACAATACAGTACCCCGCCTGGATGAAAGCAGCCGCCTTCCTGTAGATCAATCATACACCGGCACGGAAACCCCATCCATCAGCTTTTCCTCTGTTGGCGATGGGTATTTTTACAAAGTTTACGTAACAGATTACAGCGGCAAAATTGTCTGGTACAACAGCACCATCAGCCAGGAAACATCATATACCGTTCCAGAAGGTCTTTTGCAGCCCAATACACCTTACAGATGGTATGTCAGGGTCTTTGACCGCGATGGGCAACCGAACAGCTGCCAGGAGAGTGAAGTTTTCTCTTTCTATACCGGTGATGGTTCAACTCCCAATATTGATAAAAAATATGTTCTCAGCATTGAACAACCAGGCTATAAAGGAACCTGGTTTGGAGTCAGAAATGCCAATATTGCTCCTTGGGACATCACCAGCCTTACGGTAACCGACCCTGACAATAATACCTATGATGTGAACGGTTATGGTTTCTATTTCACCCGGCCATCGGTATACAGCCTGACAGTCGGATCACCATTTCCTTTAGCCGATGGAACCTACAATTTCCATCTCGAAACACGCAGCGGCAGCAGCATATCATCAGATATCACCTATGCCAGAAACACCCTGCCGGAGATTGATGAAAGTTCCCTTTCTCCGGCCAATAATACCTATTTTGATTCAGATTCCCTGACCTTCAGCTGGGCACCTCTCCATGATGATAACCAGCCAGACCGGGTTTATTATTACCGGATACGAATATATTCCTACGACAATAAAATGAACTGGTACGATTCAGAAACCACCACCGGGTCATCACTAACCATCCCGGTTGCCGGCAATTTTGCCGTCGGCAGTTCCTACCGCTGGCGCTTGGTTGTTTATGATGATCTTGACCATAACCAGAACATGACCAATTCCACCAAAAGGGTCTTTACCATCGCCAACACACCGGTTGCCGCCGATTTCAGTTCTGCTTATCACAGTGGCAGCGCCCCGCTGACTATTGCCTTTCTAGATAATTCCCAAGGAAACATCGCCAAATGGACCTGGGATTTCGGCGACGGCTCAACCAGTAATGAACGAAACCCGGTGCACAACTACCTCAATCCGGGGAGCTATACAGTTACTTTAACAGTTGACGACTTTTACGGTAACAGCAACTGCCAAATCAAGACAGAATATGTCACAGTAGCCGCTCAAGACCAACCCCCCGTTGCCAAATTCACATCTTCTACCACTAACGGCGTCAGTCCTCTTGAGGTCTCTTTTAGCGATCAATCAACTGGTGATACAACCTCATGGCAATGGGATTTTGGTGATAATCAAACCTCAAATGAGCAAAACCCAGTGCATCTTTACGAAAATCCTGGGTTATACACTGTCACCCTGACCGCCAGCGGTCCGGGAGGAAATAATACTGAGATAAAAACAGACTTTATATCCATAACGGCACCTGCAACCCCCCCAATAGCAAATTTCTCCTCTTCTTCCGTGAGCGGCACAGCCCCGAGTATTATCACCTTTTTGGATCAATCTACCGGGGACATTACCAATTATTTATGGTCTTTTGGTGATGGGGGAAGCAGCAGCCTGCTCAACCCATCCCATAGCTATGCTGAGAACGGCATCTATTCCGTTACATTGACAGTCAGTGGACCAGGCGGCAGCAACAGCATAACTAAAACCCATTACATTACCATCACCGAACCAATAGCACCTCCATTAGCCCGTTTCTCAGCACTTCCAGCGATTGGCGTCGCCCCCCTGAATGTAACCTTTACCGATGCTTCCACCGGTGATATAACCTCCTGGCAATGGAATTTCGGCGATGGCACCACCAGCTCGGCAAAAAATCCCACCCATGTCTACGAAACAGCCGGGGAATTCGATGTTTCTTTAACCGTGGAAGGACCGGG
>JAOZRP010000080.1:0-2966 GCA_029940125.1 bacterium | reverse complement strand
ATGTCTACGAAACAGCCGGGGAATTCGATGTTTCTTTAACCGTGGAAGGACCGGGCGGCAGCAATACAACCATTAAAACTCATTATGTTATCATCGATGAACCGGCGACGCCACCGACAGCGGCATTTTCAGCTGACAACGTGGATGGCATGTCCCTGCCCCATAATGTTACTTTCAACGACCAATCCACCGGCGACATCACCTCCTGGCAATGGAATTTCGGCGATGGTACCACCAGCTCGGCAAAAAATCCCACCCACGTCTATGAAACCACCGGGGAATTCAATGTTTCTTTAACCGTGGAAGGACCGGGTGGCAGCAACATGATAACAAAAAATAATTTTGTCATCATCGCTGTTGATAACGTTCCTCCTGCAGTAGTGGTCAATAACCCACCCGCACCATATACCAACCTGACCAACTTTCATTTTACCATTGGCGGCAATGAAGTTGTTGCCTACCGCTATCAGCTTGACAATGGCGTAATAAGCCCATCATATGACATCGCCCAGCCGTGCAACATCACCTATCTCGCCGACGGGAACCATACTCTGGCAGTTTATGGCCGTGACGCAGCCAACAACTGGCAAACTCAACCCACAAAAATTAACTGGACCATTGACCAAACTCCACCGCAAGCGATTCTTCATGGAATGCCTCAAGGCATTGTTGGAGTCAACAACATCACCGTTCAGGTCAGTGGAGAAGATGTCGCCTTCTATAAATTTCAGTTGGATGGCGGTATTTGGAGTAACGCAGTCAATGTAAACACCCTGATTGAAATCTCCGACTTGCAGGATGGTGCCCATACGCTGGCAGTTATTGCCTCCGACAATCTTGGGAACTGGCAAATGTCAGCAAGCGCCACTGAAGCTAACTGGAGCATCGACACCAGCATACCTACGGCAACCCTGAGCAACCTTCCTCCATCCAGAACCAACGCCACCAGTGAAACGATTCTAGTTGGTGGAACAGGAGTTGTTGCCTACCGCTACAAAATTTCCGGACCTGCCGCCATTTACAACGGTAACTGGTCAAGTGAAGTGAATGCAACCACTCCCATCTCCTTTGCCATTGCGGGTGATGGCTCCGAGGATGGTGAATATACCCTTGATGTTGAGGGAGTCAATAATGCTGGAACCTGGCAAGGTGAAGGAAATGCGACAAACTATCATTGGACTATTGACACTACTGCACCACCAGCAAACAGTGATGCAGATCTTAAACCCGGGGTTCCTGCAGCCTCGGTTGGCATTCTTACATGGACCCCTGTAGAAAATGATCTCTGGGGATATCGGGTCAGACTGGCAAAAGATTCCTGGTCTGGCTGGGATTCAGCTACCGCCATCTACTGCAGTACAAAACCTGGGCCGTCCGAGGCAGGCTTTCAAGAAAAATTAGCCATCAATGGCTTGTTGCCGGGCACCACCTATTATGCAGCTATCCGGTCTATTGATAAAGCCGGCAACATTTCCACAACCAGCAATATTGCAGCTTTTACCACCGCCAATCAAATACCCGTCATTCAGAGCTTCGCCCTGATTGACAACGGTAGTAGATCAGCGGACAACAGCTCAAAGAGAAAGCTGCAGATTATAGGCAGTAATTTCCTCCCTGGAACAGCTAACCAGGTCCGGTTTATACATGCCGGCGGAGCAACGGTTATTGAAAAAACAAGTACTGTTGCCGATGCAACACGACTGACAGTTGAGGTGCCAGCCGGGATCGCTACCGGGGATTATTATTTGCGGGTGATCAACAACCAGGGATCATCACTGAAAAGTACCGATCTGTACCATGTTGAAACAGCGGCATTACCTGTTCCCCAAGTTACCAATGTCATACCCCCGACCCTTCCAGCCGGTATTGGTGGAACACTCACTATTACTGGAGCACATTTTGTTGACGGAACAACCATACCGTCAACAGTTTCTCTCCTTGCAAACAACGGTCTTGAAATACCGTTATCAATCAACTCGGCCACTGCTGACACCCTTGAAGTTTCCGTTCCTGCATCTGTCCCAATCGGCCTTTATGACATCAAGGTTACCCTGGTTGATCGTTTCAACACTTCCAGTGCCGTTAAAGTGGATATTTACGAACCAGTTAACATCCATGCATCAACTGGCACCATCATAACCAACAGTGGCATTGACATGTCTGACGATACGGCCTTCGCTGGAGTCGTTCCAGTAGAAGTCAATCTCAAGTCTGACATGAGCAGCAGTAATGCTGCGGTAAGCGATAACACCATGAATATAGAAGCAAATATAGAACCGGGAACTGCCATCACCGCTAACGGTGAGGCCTACACCGGCACCATTGATCCACCCCGCCAAGTTCCACCGACAGATGAAGTGGTGGGCACCCTCGGCAGTGATGCCGTTGTGTTCACCATGGGGAACACAAATGAACAACTTTCCCTTGGATCCGGCCAAACCATGCTGGTTACCATGGAAGTAACCATCCCCAGCGAAAATGGGACACCAGTCGTCTATTATCTTGAGGCTGATGGAAGTATCATGTTGGCTGGGGTTGACGGACAAAAAGACAGTATTGTTTATGCCCGGGGTGGCAGCATTATGGCTGACAGGCCGGATACTCCGGAAATCGGGCAGTCCACTTTCACCATCGGCATTTTGCTGGATCACATGTCAAGCTACGCAGTCAGCACCAATCTAGCTGATAATAACGGCGACGGCGATGTTGATGGCAAAGATCTGGCAGATTTTATTAGCAAGCTGCAGGCAGGAAATAACCAGATAAGTATCAAACAGTTTGCAACATCATTCGGTCATTAGTTGATGGACTCGTAAAGAGCCAGAGTGCCAAAACAGCCTTACAACTGCTTGGCAATAATCTTTTTATCATTACTCAACTTTCTGACTTGCGATAAATCGCTATAATAATGGTTTAACCTGTTGAAATAATTGATTAATAGTTTGAAAAGCCCTTTACCCTATGAT
>JAOZRP010000079.1 GCA_029940125.1 bacterium | reverse complement strand
TGATTCGTTCGGCGGCCAAAACCGCTATGAGCCATGCCCGAACATCCTTAAGTATTCCCGACAATTTCTTGTTTTTTATGACAAACTTTCAGGAGTAAGGTACTAACAGCTGCTTGGGACATGCGGGAAGATCCCGGAGAATTTCCTGCGGCTGTCTTTGCGGCAATTCGGGAAGCTGAAATTTTAGCCGTTGCCGTCAAGCTGGCGGCAGAGGTTTTCATAAATTCCCTTGACGTTGTCAACTACTTTCGGGTTGACGTCGTAGGGGGCTTCGTCCCGGCGGTCGGCGGCAACGATTTCCGGATCATACTCAATGCCGCCGAGGATGGTCATGCCGTCCAGGTTGTCTTCGATGAACCGGCGGTCTTCAGGGGTATGAATCTTGTTGCCAACCACGAAAACCTGCTGGACGCCCAGGTCACCGGCCAGCTTCCTGACCTGGCGGGCGGTCTGCAGGCTACGGGTTCCTGGTTCCACCACCACGATGAAGGCGTCAATGCCGCGGGTGGAACCGCGTCCCAGGTGCTCGAGTCCAGCCTCCATGTCCAGGATAATGCTTTCATCCCGCTGCAGGAAAATGTGGCGCAGCAGGTATTTCAACAGGACGCTTTCCGGGCAGTAGCAGCCGCCGCCGCCTTCGGGAATGGTTCCCAGGATCAGCAGCTTGATATTTTCCTTCAACAGGCTGAATTTTTCCGGGATGTCGTCAACCTGGGGGTTGAGCTTGAATATGCCTCCAAAGGTTCCCTTTTTGGCGCCGGTGCGTGATTCAATTTCCTCGGTCATTTCCGCCAGCGGCGTGACGTGTTCCACTTCTTTGATGGTGAAGCCAATGGCGGAGGCAAGATTGGCGTCGGGGTCGGCGTCAATGGCCAGAACTTTCTGTCCCTGGTCGGCCATCAGGCGGGCCAGGGTGCCGGCGAGGGTTGTTTTCCCAACGCCGCCTTTACCGGATATGGCGATTTTCATGGATAACTCCTTTGTTGATGCGAGAGCATGATCACTGATCAGCAATAAATATTTTTTACTTTTACAACCGGCACTACTTTAGTAATGATTTGAGGAAAAATCAAGGGAGATGATGATTTTGGAGGAATCGTGCCGGAAATTTTTTAAATAATTTTCTTGTTTTTTCATAAGCGAAATTCAGGAATAAGGCACTAATGGTCGACACCCGGCCGGCTTTTTGTTACATGAGAGAGACAATGTCCGGCGGTTTTTCTCCAAATCTTTGCCGACAGTGGGAAAAGACGTGCCGCGGACAGCCTGGTTTGAACCGGTGAAAGGAATGTAAACATAATGGAAAATTTCTGGCAGCATATAGCGACCAAAGGTTCCTGGGAGCGCCTGCTGATGGCGGCCGGGATATTTGTTCTGGCGGTGATTGTCGGCCTGATTGTTTACGTCCTGCTGAACAAATCCATCGGGCGCCTGGTGAAAAAGACCCGCTCCTCGGTAGACGATCTCATTTTCGCCCGGGTGATGAGACCGGTCATTCCCATTTTTGTGATTATCGGTATTTTCATGGGCAAGAACATCCTTGTCCTGCCGGCGAATATCGATCTCATGGTGGAGAAAATTTTAATTGCCGTTTTATTGTTCCTGCTCTTCCATATGCTCATCCTTTCCATGCGCCATCTGGCCGACTACTGGATCGTGCGGATCAGTCACCGCACGGATATCAGTATCGACAAACGGGAGGAGCTGCGGCGGCTGGTGAAACAGGTCAAGGAGCTGGTGTTTCCGGTTATCGGCGTTATCGGCGGCCTGACCATACTTTCCAATCTGGGCCTGGATTTGAAAGTGGTCTGGACTTCCCTGGGGGTCGGCGGCATCGCGGTTGCCCTGGCGGTCAAAGAACCGTTGAGCAACTTTGTCGGCCGGTTGTACATTTATGCCACCGGTATTTTCGACGAGGGCCATTTCATCACCTTTGAAGGCTGGTCCGGGACGGTGAAAAGCATTGGCTATTTTCGCACCTACGTGGAAGTCTTTGCCGACATGACCACCGTCTCCATTCCCAATACCAAGTTCATGACCGGTGAAGTCAAAAACTATTACGGCCGCCGCCAGTTTATTTATAAATGGGACCTGGACATTCCCTATGACACGGACCGCCGGCGGGTGCAGGAATTGATCGAGGCCCTGAGAACCTTCCTGCTCTCCCGCCCGGAGGTGGTCAGGGAGAGCTGCTGGATTTACCTGGACCGCTTGGACAGCTATTCCAAGGTGGTGCGGGTCTGGTTCAAGGTCAAACTGCCTGACTGGGCGGCTTCCCTTAATTACGGCAATGACGTTCTCTATGAAATCCAGGGTATTTTCATGGATCAGGGGGTTGACTTTGCCTTTCCCACCCAGGTGGTCAGCCTGACTGACGGCCGCCAGCTGAAAAATACCGCCGGTTCGTCCCCGGTGATGCCTTTTGACAGTGTTCCGGAAAGGACAGGGGATGATCCGGTCCTGAAAGAACCGCGAACCGGTGATGGAGATGGAAGAGAAAACAACTGATCAGCGCCGGTGGACGGCCGGTCACCGGCAGCGCCTGAAGAAGCGCCTGGTGGAAAACGGGCTGCAGAGCCTGGCTGACTACGAAGTGCTGGAACTGCTGCTGACCTATGCCCAGCCCCGCCGGGATGTCAAACCCCTGGCCAAGAAGATGCTGGAGCAGTTCTCCTCGCTGAAGGGGGTGCTGGACGCGCCGCTGGAGAAGTTGATGGAGATTGACGGGGTCAGTGAGCATACGGCGACGCTGATTGTTTTCAGCCGTTCGCTGGTTTCCCGCTATCTGCTTCAGGAGTTTAAGGCGCGGGATGCCATTACCTCGCCGTCCCAGGCCGGGGAGTTGTGCCGCGGCTACCTGGAGGGTTTGCAGGATGAGCATTTTTTCGCCGTTTTCCTGGACAACCAGCACCATGTGCTGGCGGCGGAAACCATCCACCGGGGTACGGTTTCCATGAGTGCCGTCTATCCTAGGACGGTCATGGAGCGGGCCCTGTACCACAAGGCGGCCGCGGTCATCGTCGCCCACAACCATCCCGGGGGAAGCACCAGGCCTTCCGCCGATGACCTGGCCATCACCCGGGAGCTGCAGCAGGCCGCGGCCTCCCTGGGACTGCGGCTGCTTGACCACCTTATCGTTGCCGGTTCAACCGTGGTCAGCCTGCAGGAAGAAGGGCATATCTGAAAGATGAGAATTATCCGACGCTACCTCAGCCTGGAAATCATGGTTCCCTTCCTGCTGACCCTGACCGTGCTGATTTTTGTGCTCCTGCTGGGCAACCTGTATAAAATGGCGGAAATGGTCATTGCCAAGGGAGTGCGGATTGTGGACATGCTGAACCTGATCCTGTCCATGGTTCCCTACCTGCTGACCATGGCCATCCCCATGGCTTTTTTCTTTTCCCTGATGGTGGGGTTGGGAAGGATGGGCTCTGACGGCGAGATTACCGCCATGAAGGCCTTGGGCATCAGTCCCCGCGACTTCCTGCCGCCGGTGATGCTCATGGCGGTAGCCTGTACCTGCATAGTCCTGATGCTGGAGGTCTGGCTGGTGCCCCAGGGGATGAAGAAGATCAAGACAATTACCCTCGACATCCTGAGAAACAAGACGGTCCTGGCCCTGCGGCCCCATGCCCTGAGCCTGGAGATCAAAGGCCTGGGCATCTATGTGGACAACATTGATCAGAAAACCGGGCTGGTCGAGGGTATTGTCATTTTTGATCAGCGGGAGCCTGAACGTCAGTATACCGTTACCGCCCATGAAGGGTTAATTGTACCCGACCGGGAGGGGGGCAGCCTCTTTTTCCTGCTCCGGCAGGGCACCATCCATGGTTTTGAACCGGGACGAGACAGCTACCAGTTGACGGATTTCAAGGAGTATAAGATCAACCTGGACCTGGCTACCCTGCTGGGACAGAGAAGAAAGAAGAAACCCCGCAATCGCTCCCTGACCTTCGGGGAGCTGCGGCAGCGAATCAAAATGCTGGAAAAACAGGGGAAAAATGCCGGCAAGGTGCGCAACAGCCTTTACAAGCGGATATCCATGTCCTTTTCCTGCCTGGTTTTTGCCCTGATCGGCATTCCCCTGGCCCTGGAGCCGGCCCGCACTTCCGGCCGTTTCCGCGGCTTTGTTTTTGCCCTGCTGCTGCTGCTGGCCTATTATGTTCTCTCTTCCTTCGGCCAGGCGGTGGGGGAGAGCGGCGGTCCCTTGCAGCTGCCGGCCCTGTGGCTGGCCAACGTTGTCTTTGCCGCCCTGGGAGGGTTCTTGTTCTGGAAGAAGCAGCGGGAGATTGAGTTGACCGGGGTGAAAAAAATCAATCTCCTGATCCGCCGGCTGGCGGCCTTCATGCGTTTGGGATAAAAATCATGCCCCGCTGAGTTCCGGAAAAAGCTCTGCCAGCGCTTTTGAGGCCGGCTGCCGGTAGATTTCCCGGTATTGCGACGACAGGGGCGTTTCCTCGGGATTGATTTCGATGGTTCGGGCCCCGTGCCGCATGGCGATCAGCGGCAGGTGGGCAGCCGGGTAGACCACTGCCGAGGTGCCGATGCTGATGAAGACGTCGGCGGCTTCCATGGCGGCCACGGCTTCGTTGATGGTTTCTTCCCGCAGGGGATCGCCGAACCAGACGATGTCCGGGCGCCAGTAATGCTCCCCGTGGCAGCGCCGGTTTTTCAGCGGCAGTTCAAAATTTTCCACCAGCCGGCCGGTTGGCGGGCAGTAAAGCCGCCAGATGCTGCCGTGCAGCTCGATGACTTTCGTCGAGCCGGCCCGCTGGTGCAGTCCGTCGATGTTCTGGGTGATGACCGTCACCCGGGAAAACACCTTCTCGGCCCTGGCAATGATGTCGTGGCCGCGGTTGGGCTGGCAGCCGGCGATTTTCTCCCGCCGCCGGTCATGGAAGTCCCAGACTTTTTCCGGGTCCCGCTCAAAAGCTTCCTGGCAGGCATATTCCCGGTAGTTGTACTCCTTCCAGACGCCGCCGGTGCCCCGGTAGGTGGGAATGCCGCTTTCCACCGACATGCCGGCCCCGGTGAAAAAAACCAGATGTTGTTCATGATCCATCATCGTTGCCTTCCTGGTCGTTGTTGGGCAGCAGGGGCTGGCGTTCCATTGCCAGTCCTTCTTTTTCCGCCTGGTTGAATGCCGCCGGGCTGCCCAGAATACTAATGGCCGTTTGCTTTTCCTCCAGCAGCTGCCGGGCCTTTTGCCCCAGCTGGGCGGGCGTTCCTCCCAGAATAGCTTCCCGAATTTGCTGGCGGTAGGCCGGTGAGCGGCCGCTGATTAAGGCCAGGGTCTCACCGAATCCCTTGCCGTGGGGATTTTTCGGTGCGTCAATACTGCCGATGCTGCCGATGATGCTCTGGTCCACGTCGGCGGCGTCAATGCCGGCGGCAATGCTTTCCAGGCTGGCGGTAAAGGTCTCCAGAGTCCGCTGCAGGTTGGGATCCCGGTAGGAGGCGCAGGAAAAGACCGGGTAGGAACCGGAAGCCATGGCCATGCCGCCGTAGGCGCCGCCTTCCACCCTGATTTTATCCCAGAGCAGCCCGGTGGAGAGATTGCGGGCCAGCAGGTTGAGAAGGCCGATATCCACTGCTGACAGCTGGCTGATTTTCCAGGACCGGGCCACGTAGTTGACCGAGGAGTTGATCTCAATGGCCTGAATTTTCCGATCCGGTGACGGCGTAAAATCGATGGCCGTTGTCTCAAGGGGCGCGGCCGGCAGTTTTTCCAGCAGCCCGGCCAGGGCTTTTTCATAGTTCCGCGGCTGGTCGTTGGTCATGGAAATGAGGCAGCCGCTGCGGTTGATCAGCCGTTGGTGCAGATCAACCATCAGGGAGCCGATGGCGGTGAAGTCTTCTTTTTTCAGCAGTTGATCCAGGAAGCGCAGCTGTTCAATGCCCCCGAGTTTTTCTTCGACGGCGGCGGCCTTGCTCAGCCGGGCGGCAGCGTGGGAGACCGCGAAATGGTGGCCGCTGCGGGGGACCGCCGCCTGCAGGTCATTGCGCATTTCCAGCATGATATCCTTGATCAGCTTGGAGTTTTCCAGCTCCGGTTCCAGGAAAAGGTCGCGGAAAATGCCAATCAGCTCGCCGAATCTTTCCGGCAGGGCTTTGCCGTGGAAGAAGGCCTTAAACACCAGCTCGTCGATTTTTTCCCGATGATGCATGCAGAGGTGGGAACAGCCGATGCCACCGGTGCTGAGCGTGATGCGGGTAGACATTTCCTCGTAGCTGTAGCCGGCGGCGCCGCAACGGCTGATCAGCTGGGTGTAGAGCGGCAGGTAGGGCAGCAGGCTTTCCGGCAGGCCGTTCAGTTCAAAGCCCAGGTCCAGGTAGACGATGCCGGCGGTAAAAAGGGGATGCTGGTACCAGGGGATGCCGGCCAGGGTGGTGTAATCGGCCGGGGTCAGCCGGTTTTTTGCCGGCAGATCTTTCTTGTCCAGCTTCGGCAGGCTGGCCAGGGCTTCAGGGCTGGGCGGGGCGGCCTGCTGCTGTTGAAGTTTTTTGGTCAGTTCCAGGTAGAATTTCCGTTCCTCGGGACCGAAATTTCGGGTGAGCCGGGCGGCCTGCCGGGCGGTTTGTTCTCCCAGTTCTTCGCCCATTTCAGCCGAGGCGGTGACCACCGAGAGCAGGTGATGGGGGTTGTCCAGCAGTAGTTCTTTGAGCTGCTGACAGAAAAAACCGGTGCCCCGGGCCTTTTCATCCTTGATTCGCTGCAGGGGCGCTTCAAACCGCAGGTGGGCCAGGGGGTCGCCGCCGTAGATCCAGGAACGGTAGCAGCGGTCGGCAAGCATCAGGTTGTAGGGGAAATGGCCGCTGCCGGTGATTTCCCGCAGCTGGAATTCCGTCCGGCGGATGGTGCCTTCCAGAAGCTTTTCGTTCATGCCGGAGCTGATTTCCTTTTCCAGGGTTTCGGCAACCAGCCGGCTGATTTTTTCGGCGTGCTCGGGTCTGGTTTTCCGCAGGCCGACGGCAAAAAAGGTCTGGACCAGCTCCGCCTCAAAGCCGCTCATGTCATCCAGGTCTTCTCCCAGGCCCGAATCGATCAAGGCCCGCCGCAGGGGGGAGCTCTGGCTGCCGATCAGGTAGCGGGAGAGGATGTGGCCGAGCAGGGCGTTGAAGGGGTCGGCTGCTGGTCCGAGCATCCAGGCAAGAATGACGCTGGCGGTGCCGTCGTCTTCTTTGGCGGCCGGCGCCGTGATGGCTATCTTTCTGGGCTTCGACCAGCGCGGCTGCGGTTTGATGTCGGCGTTCACCTCCCGGCGGTCAAAGGCCGCCAGGTAGTTGTCCTGCAGGAAGGCCAGGCTTTTTTCGGTCGGCAGGTTGCCGTAGAGAAAAATAAAGGCGTTGGAAGGATGGTAATAGCTCCGGTGAAAGGCGAGGAACTGCTCGTAGGTGAGGTCGGTGATATGTTCAGGTTCGCCGCCGCTTTCGTAGTAATAGGTGGTGTCCGGAAACAACTCTCCCATGGTCTTGCGGGCCACGTGGCTGTGGAAGTCGGAAAAAACCCCTTTCATCTCGTTATAGACGATGCCCTTGATGCTGATGGGGGCATCAGGAGTGGGCAGGTCAAGATGCCAGCCTTCCTGGTAAAAGGTTTCCCTGGTCAGCAGGGGGTGGAAAACGGCGTCGCAGTAAACGTCCACCAGGTTGTAAAAATCCACCTCGACCTGACTGGAAACCGGGTAGAGGGTTTTGTCCGGGTAGGTCATGGCGTTGAGGAAGGTCTGCAGGGAACCTTTCAAAAGTTCCTTGAACGGGTCTTTCAGCGGGAACTTGCGGGAGCCGGAAAGCACCGAATGCTCAAGGATGTGGGGCACGCCGGTATTGTCGTATACCGGGGTGCGGAAGCCGATGCAGAACAGGTTGTTGGGATCGTCGTTGATCAGGTGGATGAGCCGGGCGCCGGTGCGGTCGTGAACCAGGACCGCCGCCCGGGAGCGTAGTTCTTTAATCTCTTCCAGTCGTTCGACGGTGAAGCCGTGGAGTGACTGGCCGACTTTCAGCAGAGCTTTGTTCATGAGTTAAAGGCCTTTCTTGAACATGGATCATGGGGATGTGATACCCAAAGCGGGCTGATGCCCGCCATCTAAAACAAAATATTTTTTTACCACCGAGATCACCGAGGCCACAGAGAAGCAACCTGACGATTTTCCTTCGTGTCCTCTGTGTTCTCAAGTGAGCATTGCGAACGGGTGGTTTCTGTGTCTATTGCTCCTGTTTTTTATGATGGAAATTCAGGAGTAACGTACTCTCCAAGCATAATTGGAACCGGAAAAGATAGGTTTCCTGTTTCCTGGGTTAAGTGGTTGGCGATCAGTGCTCAGTTTTTAACAAATTAAGAGCCCATAACTCACACGTAGCGGAACACCGCCCAGAAATGGCTGAAACTGCCGCCCATCACCAGC
>JAOZRP010000403.1 GCA_029940125.1 bacterium | reverse complement strand
TATGCCGGATTCCCAGCACCGTACAATCGCATGAAGATAGCCGTAGATGCCATGGGCGGTGACAACGCCCCTCAGGAGATTGTTGCCGGGGCCGTGGAAGCGGCCCGGGAATACAATATCCACGTCATCCTGGTGGGCTACCGGGAACGGATTGAGCATGAGCTGAGAAAATACCAGATTAAAAACCTGCCCATCTACATCCAGCACGCTTCCGAAGTGGTCAGCATGGATGACTCACCTTCAAAGGCGCTGAGAAGGAAAAAGGATTCATCCCTGAAAGTAGGCATTGAACTGGTGCGCGACGGCCGGGCCCAGGGGGTTATTTCCGCCGGCAATTCCGGGGCCGCCATGGCCCTGGCCATGTTTATCCTGAAAAAGCTGGAAAACATTGACCGGCCGGCCATCGTCACCAACCTTCCCACGGTCAAAGGCTCCACGGTCATCCTGGACGTGGGCGGCAATGTTGACTGCAAGCCCTTGCACCTGGCGCAGTTCGCGGTTATGGGCAGCGTCTATGCCACCTATGTGCTTGGCAAGACCGTCCCCCGGGTCGGCCTGCTGAGCAACGGCGAAGAATCATCCAAGGGCAACGAGCTGAC
Organism: bacterium; assembly: GCA_029940125.1. GTDB lineage: Bacteria > Desulfobacterota > Anaeroferrophillalia > Anaeroferrophillales > Anaeroferrophillaceae > DQWO01. The sequence continues at coordinate 1,667 of JAOZRP010000403.1, read as the reverse complement.
TCGGGAAACCGACGCCCTGCTGAAGAAGAGTTCGCTGAACTACGTGGGCTACATCGAGGGCCGGGACATCTTCCCCGGCGACATCGACGTTATTGTCTGCGACGGGTTCGTCGGCAACATCGTCCTCAAGACCAGTGAAGGCCTGGCCCTGGCCATGACCGAGATTCTCAAGCAGGAGCTTACCGCCAACCTTAAAAGCAAGGTGGGCGCCCTGTTGAGCCGGGACGCCCTGCGGCGGCTGAAAGCCAAAATCGACTACAAGGAATACGGCGGCGCCCCATTGCTGGGAGTCAATGGCAACTGCTTCATCTGCCATGGTTCTTCCTGCCGCAAGGCGATCAAAAACGCCATCCGCTTCAGCTCCGAATTCGCCAAGCAAAGGGTCAATGACCACCTGATCAATGAAATGGGCCGCAATGAAGAGATTCAGAAGCTGCTGCCCAAGAAAAAGATATGGAATCAAATCAAGGAAAGAATTATCAGCAAAGACCGCGAGGAAGAAATCGAGGAAGAATGATGCACCCCGTAAGAGCCAGAATTGTCGGCACCGGCTCCTACCTGCCGCAAACCATCAGAACCAACCATGACATCGAAAAGATGGTTGACACCTCACATGAATGGATTGTCGCCCGGTCCGGCATCAGCGAGCGGCGCATCGCTGCGGAAAATGAACTGACCTCCGACATCGCCTACGCCGCCGCCCGCAAGGCCCTGGACATGGCCGGCATTGAACCGTCTGAGGTGGATATGATTATGGTTGCCACCGTCACTCCGGATATGCTTTTTCCCCCAACGGCCTGCATTCTCCAGCACAAATTGGGAATTGGCGGCTGCGCTGCCTTTGATCTCAACGCGGTGTGCAGCGGCTTCTTATATGGATTGGCAATTGCCGACGGCTTCATTCGGGGTGGAAACGCCAAAAACATCCTGGTGATCGGCGCCGAAATATTATCGAGAATTGTCAATTGGCAGGACCGCACTACCTGCGTCCTGTTTGGTGACGGCGCCGGGGCGGTGGTTCTCAGAGCAGACAATGACTCCGACCGGGGGATTCTTTCCAGCCACCTGCACGCCGACGGGCAGTATGGCCCCCTGCTGAGAATACCAGCCGGGGGAAGTGCCATGCCCACCACCCACCAGTCGGTAGACGACCAGCTGCATTACATTTCCATGCAGGGCAATGAAATCTTCAAGGTTGCCGTCCGCTGTCTGACGGAAGTAGCCTTGGAAGCCTTGAGATACAACCACGTCAACCAGGATGAACTCAAATTTTTCATCCCTCACCAGGCCAACATGAGAATCATCAAAGCCGTGGCCAGCCGCATCGGCCTGCCGCCGGAAAAAGTGTATACCAATGTTCATAAATACGGCAACACCTCTTCAGCCTCTATCCCCATTGCCCTGGACGAAGTCAACCGTAAGGGGCTGCTGCACCCCCATGACCTGCTGCTGTTTGATACCTTTGGTGGCGGTTTGACCTGGGGGGCCATGCTCGCCCGCTGGTGAAAGGCAATGCCTGAGAGGGGCAATCAACCTGCCAAAACGCCTGCCAACCGATTCAAGATTAGTGAACTTTTTGCCGATAAAGGAATGAATTGTTTGTCTGGAAGGCGGCTATCTGATTAAAATGTCTTAATTTTTTTATTTTTTTCTTGACTTTTTTCCAC
>JAOZRP010000078.1 GCA_029940125.1 bacterium | reverse complement strand
GCCATGCCCGAACATCCGAAGACTGATCACCCATTCAGAAGCTGCTGTTTCCGGATGGAAGTGGATCAGAGAGCATTGCCTTTTTAACCAGTCTGCCGGGAGAAAAGCGCAGGTCATGTCCGCTTCTTTTGCCGCTGCCTCATTAACCCCACGCTACCTGCTGGTCGCCGGGATTTCCCTTGGCTACCTGCTTCTCCTGTTCGCGGTGGCCTTCTATGCCGACCGCCGCAAGGACCGGCGCCGCAGCATTGTTTCCAATCCCTATATTTATTCCATGAGCCTGGCGGTGTACTGCTCGTCCTGGACCTTTTACGGCAGTGTCGGCGAGGCGGCCAATACCGGCTTCAAATTTCTGACCATTTACATCGGTCCCACCCTGGCCGTCTTTTCCTGGTGGTTCATTCTCCGCAAGATGATCCGCATCAGCCACGAGAACAACATCGCCTCCATTGCCGACTTCCTCAGTTCCCGCTACGGCAAGTGCCCGCGGCTGGGGGCCCTGGTGACCATCTTCGCCATTGTCGGCATCATGCCCTACATTGCCCTGCAGCTGAAGGCCATTTCCACCACGTTTGAGATCCTCGTGCAGGGCTCCCTTAAATCTTCGGCGACCACCATCAACATCATCAACATGCCGTCCATGGTCTTTGCCCAGCCCCATCCTTTTTACCAGGACACGGCTTTTTACATTTCCCTGGTGCTGGCCTTGTTCGGCGCCCTGTTCGGCGCCCGACACCTGGACGCCTCTGAAAAGCACGAAGGCATGGTGGCTGCCGTGGCCCTGGAGTCAATCGTGAAGCTGGCGGCGTTCCTGCTGGTGGGCATCTTCGTTACCTACGGCATGTTTGACGGCTTCAAGGACATCCTGCAGCAGATCAGCAAGAATGAGCTGTACAAGCATCTGCTGCTGATCAACACCTGCCGGTCGAACAGCTACCAGTCATGGTTTACCATGGTGGTGCTTTCGATGGCGGCGATCATGTTTCTGCCGCGGCAGTTTCACATGGCCGTGATCGAAAATCACGACGAAGAGCATATCAAGAAAGCCATGTGCCTCCTGCCGCTGTATCTCTTTTTGATCAACCTGTTCGTGATTCCCATTGCCTTCGGCGGCCTGCTGAAAATCGGCGGCCTGTCATCCATGGCCGATACCTACGTGCTGACCCTGCCCCTGCTTCGCTCCAAGGTAAGCCTGTCACTGTTGGCCTTTATCGGCGGTCTGTCCGCTGCCACCGGGATGGTGGTGGTTTCATCGGTCACCCTGAGCACCATGCTGTTGAACAACCTGATCATGCCGGTGTTCCTGTTCCTGAACCTCAAGGCCGATCTGTCAAAGTGGCTGATCCAGATCAAGCGCCTGGGCATTTTGCTGGTCATCCTGCTGGGCTACGTTTTTTTCCGCCTGCTGGGCGAGTCCTACATGCTGGTCAATATGGGGCTGATTTCATTCTCGGCCGCTGTCCAGTTCGCCCCGGCCATCCTCGGCGGCCTGTACTGGAAGGGGGGAACCCGGCACGGCGCCATGCTTGGCATCTTCACCGGCTTTATTTTCTGGTTTTATACCCTGCTGATTCCCTCATTTGCCCGCTCCGGCTGGCTGCCGGCCTCCATCCTGCTGGACGGTCCTTTTCACATCTGGTGGCTGAAGCCGACGGAATTGTTCGGCCTGGTTGATTTTGACCTGTACTCCCACGCCCTCTTCTGGTCGCTGACCTGCAACGTCATCGTTTATTTTGCCGTTTCCCTCATCGGCTTCCAGGATGACATCGACCAGCGGCAGGCGGAGAAGTTCGTCGATGTCTTCCGACCCACCATTGACCGCTTCATTCTCGAAAAGCGCTATGCCAACTTCCCGGCCCTGTCCGAGCTTGAAAACATGATGGCCAAGTTCATTGGCAGGGAAAAGGCCCACAAGACCCTGGTTGACTTTTTCGGCACCGAGGATTTTACCGACAAGCTGGCCGAAATGAGCGACCAGACCCGGATGGAGCTGGCCTCGCGAATTGAGAGAAGCCTGGCCGGCTCGGTGGGCTCCTCGGCCTCCCGGCTGATCTGCGACAATTACATGAAGGCCAGGGGCTCGGAAATGGAGGATGTTTTTGACATTTTCGGCAAGATATCCCTCTCCCTGGAGGCCAGCCAGGAAGAGCTGCGGCAGCGGGTCAAGGAACTGTCGGTGCTCTACGACGCCAGCCGGCTGATTGCTTCGTCCCTGAACCTGGACGAGGTCATGGAGGGCATCCTTGACCTGCTGGTGGATAAATTCAAGGTGGACAACTGCTCCATCCGCCTGCTCGACGACGACGGCATGCTGCGCATCAAGTACCAGCGGGGCCTCAGGCCCGAATTCGTGAAAACCGCCGAGCGGCGGCCGACCATGGAGTGCTATTCCGGGGAATGCTTCCTGACCGGCCGGGTGATTTCGGTGCCGGACGCCGAAAAAATCAGCAAGCCGTTGTCCACCAACCTGATTACCAAGCAGGGGATCAAGTCCTTCGTCCAGGCGCCGATCATCTCGGAGCACGAGACCGTCGGCGTGTTGACCGCTTCGTCGATGAAGGAAAAAGGCTATTTTTCGGAAAAATTCATCGACCTGTTCAAAACCGTGGCCCAGCAGCTGGGGGTGGCGATTGAAAATGCCAAACTGTATAGCAAGCTGGCGAAGTTCAACAAGGAACTGGAAGTGAAGGTGGCGGAAAGGACCATTGAGCTGGAACGCAAATCCATGGAGCTGGAGGAAGCCAACAAGGAATTGAAGGTCCTGGACCAGCTGAAGTCGGAATTTCTGGCCAACATGTCCCACGAGCTGCGCACGCCGATGAATTCCATTATCGGCTATACCCAGCTGCTGCTTGACGGGGTCGACGGGCCGATCAATGACGACCAGCGGGAAAGCCTGGAAAAGGTCGAGCGCAACGCCGAACACCTGCTTTCCCTGATCAATGACATCCTTGACCTGTCCAAGATTGAAGCCGGCAAAATGGTGCTGGAGCTGAAGCCGGTGTCCCTGCAGGATGTTGTTGAAGATACGGTTGACACCATTACCCCGCTGGCCGAGGACAAGCAGCAGGAACTGGTGGTGGAGGTGCCCGACCACCTGCCGCCGGTGATGGGCGACGCGGACAAGCTGCGGCAGATATTGATCAACCTGCTGAACAACGCCATCAAGTTTACCCCGCGCCAGGGGACCATCACCCTCCGTGCAGAGCCCTGGCGGGAAGACGTTCCCGACGGCCTTGACGCCGGGAAGGACTACCTGCTGGTTGAGGTGCAGGATACCGGCATCGGGATTAAAAAGGAGGACATGGACCGCCTGTTCGGAGAATTCGTGCAGCTGGACGCTTCCGCCAGCCGGAAATACGGCGGCACCGGCCTGGGGCTGAGCATCACCAAGCGGCTGGTGGAAATGCATCACGGCGCCATCTGGGTTGACAGTGAATACGGCCAAGGGTCGACGTTTTCCTTCCTCATTCCCTTCGCGGAGCCGTTGCCGGAAGACCTGGCGGCGAGCCTGGTTGCCGGAAAATCGGTGCCGGAGATGAAAGAGGAGGCGAGCAAGCCGGTGGACGGCCGGGCGGGTGACGCGTCGCCCGGGGAGTCGAAGCAGGACAAACAGGTTTTGAACCGGGTGATTGTCACCGTCGCCGACAGCCGGGACCGCTCCCGCACCATCCAGCAGTATCTCGAAAGCGCCGGTTTTACCGCCCTGGCCTCCTTCGGCCTGGAAGAAGCCCTGGCCAGGATTGCCGAGGTCAAACCTTTTCTGCTGGTGGTGGGGTTCGATTTTTACTTGAGCCGGGGATGGCAGCTGATTCAAAGGTTGAAAGACACCCGGGAGCCGATTGACATTCCCATCATTATTGTTTCACTTCGCGACCAGGATGAAGGCCTGATCATCGGCCCGGACGGTTATTTCATCAAGCCCCTGAGCCAGGACAACATCGCTGATCAGATCCGCAGGGTTCTCAATGAAAAGGCCGGCGGCGACGTTTTGATTGTCGACGACGAACCGGCCGCCGTTGACCTGGAAAGTAAAATCCTGGTGGAAATGGGCCTGAAGGTGCGGACCGCCTTGAGCGGCCGGGAGGCAATCGCCAAGCTGCAGGAGAAGATTCCGGGGCTGGTGATCCTGGATTTGATGATGCCGGAGATTGACGGCTTTCAGGTGGCCGAGTTCATGAAATCCTCCGCGAAGCTGCGGCAGGTTCCCATTATCGTGGTCACGGCCAAGGATCTTGATCCCCGGGAAATTATCCAGTTGAAAAACCAGGTGAATAAGGTTATCAAAAAAGGAGTTGACATGCGGGACCTGCTATTGTCGGAGGTTGAGAAATGGTATGTCCAGCAGGGAAGGAAAAATGACTGATACAAAGAAGCGGGTAATTATGGTTGTTGAGGACAATGAAGACAACCGGGACCTGGTTGTCAAGGTGCTCAGCCACCGGGGCTACGAGGTGGTCGGGGCCAGCGACGGCCATGAAGCGCTGTCGCTGCTGGCCGAAGTGGCGCCGGATCTCATTCTCATGGACATCAACCTGCCGGATATGGACGGCTACGAGGTGACCAGGAGAATTCGCCGCGACGCGACCTTCGGCCGGGTTCCCATCGTTGCCCTTACCGCCCATGCCATGCACGGCGACCGGGAAAAAAGCCTGGCCGCCGGCTGCAACGCCTATGTGTCCAAGCCCATCAACGTTCACACGTTCCCGGATGTTATTGCCGGGCTGCTGTCCGGGTAGAAGCGATGCCGGAAAAAATCCTGATTGTTGACGACAACATGGACAATGTCGACCTGCTGCGCAAGCGCCTGCGGGCCGTGGGCTATGAAACCATCGAGGGATACGACGGGGAGCAGGCGGTGAGCCTGACCCGGGAGCGGCATCCGGATCTGGTCCTGCTGGACATCATGATGCCCAAGCTGGATGGCTTTGAGGTGTGCGAGGTGCTCAAAAAAGATGAATCCACCCGGCACATCCCGATCCTGATGCTGACGGCCAAGCGGGAGGTTCCGGACAAGGTGAAGGGTTTTGATCTCGGCGCCGACGACTACGTTACCAAGCCGTTCAACTTCCAGGAACTGCTGGCCCGGATCAAGTCGCTGCTGAAGGTCCGCCGCGAGTATCGCCGGCAGCTGGAGATGGAGCGCCAGCGGGCCCTGGATCAGATGGCCGAGGGGGTCGCCCACGAGGTGCGCAACCCCGTGGTTTCCATCGGTGGTTTTGCCCGACGGATCATTGACGAACTGCCGGACAGCGACCAGAAGAAAAAATACGCCCAGATCATTGTCAAGGAGACGGAGCGCCTGGAACGGATGGTCAAGGATATCGCCGATTTCAGGAACATTCCCAACGGCGGCCGGCAGGCCGAGAATATCAATGAAATTATTGACGACGCCTTGCTGCAGGTCGACCAGCTGCTGCAGCAGAAGCGGGTCCAGGTAAAGCGGGACTATGCTTCCGATCTGCCGGCGGTGTTCGTTAATCGCCGCAGCATGCTCATTGCCCTGATGCAGGTATTGACCAACGCCGCCGAGGCCATGGAAAACGGCGGCACCATTACGGTGGTCACCTCGGCGGTCGACAGCTCCGGGGTGCTGGTTGAAATTATTGACACCGGCCGGGGAATTCCGGCCAAGGACCTGGAAAGCGTTTTCGATCCCTTTTTTACCACCAAGATGTCGGGAGCCGGGATGGGGCTGCCCCTGGTTCGCAAAATCATTGATGACCACCAGGGCACGATCCATATCACAAGCAGGGTGGGCGAGGGAACCAGGGTGGTGATCAGCCTGCCGGCGTCCTGACCCGCTGCGAGCCATGCCGGAACATCCCGTTTCTGTAGTGAGTGCAAGTCGGAAATTTCAGTCATCCACCTTTTGCCCGGCGGGCAGCGACGGTTTGACCTTTAAAACGGTTTCCTTGCGGATGTGGACGGTTCCCGGTTTAGCTCCCCGGGGTTTGCTGACGTAGCGGGCCCTGGTGCAGGAGACCGGCACGGTGCCGCCGGCGCGGGCCTTGCTGTGGTAGGCGGCGACGGCGGCCGCCTGTTTCAAAATCTCCCTTCCCGGTTCAATCCCTTCCCGGCGGCGCAGGAGGACGTGGCTTCCCGGCATGCCCCTGACATGGAACCACCAGTCGTCCGGGTGGGCGGTTTTCAGGCTCAGGCGGTCGTTGTCGGCGTCGGTCCTGCCGGCCAGCACTTCCCAGCCGTCTTTCAACTCGTACCGGTACAATTTCAACGGCGGAGGCTGATGACGTGAATCAGTTTCTCTCATCCTGAATGATTGCCATTGAGCGGGCAGACGGCGGAAACCAGGCAGTTGATGGCGGGGAGCATGCTGGTTACCGAATGCCTGCCGGCGTCGATGGCTTCCGCGGCCCGGTCGAATTCCAGCAGGCCGATGTGGGCGACCCGGGGAGTCAGCAGGATGTCCGGCGGGTCGCCGGCCATGCGGCTGCGGGTCAGGCGGTCCTGCATGATGGCAATGGAGCCGGCCAGAACGTCAAAAAGACCGGGCGTGGGGATTTTGGGCTTGGGAACAATGAGCTGGGAAACCAGGGCGTCGGTCCGCTGTTTCAGCTCGTCGGAAATCCTCTGCAGAAGTGAACCTTCAACGCTGCCGTCATTGTTATCGTCATCTTCCGGTTCCTTCATATACCGTAACGGCCCGCTGTGCCGGTTTAAAACATCCTGGTTGAGGTTGACGGCGATGACCAGCTCGGCTCCCAGGGCCCGGCACAGGGAAACCGGAACCGGATTGACCAGCCCGCCGTCCACCAGCCAGCGGTCGTTGAGATGAACCGGGGTGAAAATCCCCGGCAGGGCGATGGACGCCCGGATGGCGTCCAGGAGCGGCCCTTTCTGAAACCAGATTTCCCGGCCGCTTTCCAGGTCAGTGGCCACGCAGTTGTACGGTTTCGGCAGGTCCTCAATATTGAGGTCGCCGATCTGCCGGTGGAAGAATTCCATCAGCCGGGTGCCTTCGACAAAGCCGCCGCCGCGCAGCAGGCGGATATCCAGGTACTTGATGATTTCCTTGCGTTCCAACTGCAGGAGCCAGTCGTGCAGGGTGTCGAGCTGGCCGGCCAGGTAGATGCCGCCCACCAGGGCGCCGATGGACGTTCCGCAGATGATGTCGGGAACGACGCCTATCTGTTCCAGCTCGTTAATTACCCCGATGTGGGCCCAGCCGCGGGCCGACCCGCTGCCCAGGGCCAGGCCGATTTTCGGCTGAGTCGTCGGCTGAAGGTGATTGTTTTTCCATTTTTTGCTCATGATGATTCAATCGGCAGGAAAGGTGGAGGCTGCTTACTTGACCTGTGAAAGGGTATAAAAATAAACAATGTAGGCATAAGCCAGATAGACGAGGAAAAGTATTCCCAGTCCAACCAGGACTTTATTGATCGCCTTTAACAGACGCCATTTCTTTAAGGCTTTTTCCCGATCATTTTTCTCGTCAACCATGAATCAATTGTTACCATATCGACATTGCGTGAAGCAAGAAAAAAGAAATCGGGGACAGACCCCGATTTCTCTATTACTGCTTTTTTATTCGGGAGTGGCGTTGAGCTCGATCAGGGCCTCGAACGCGGGCGTTCTTCTTTCGGAAAATTTGCCGAACCATTTGTCGTAAAGCTTCAGGATTTCCTTTGAGCGGTAGAGCTTGGAGATCACTCGGTCCGCGACCAGGCGGAAGTCAGCGTCGTTTTTCCTGACCGCCAGCGCGAAGGGCTCAAAGGAAAATATCTCGGGCATTACCGAAAACTTATTGGGCTTGTCCGCGGTTAAGATCAGGCCGATGAGCACCACCTGGTCGGCGGCAAAGGCGTCGATCTTCCCTTTTTCCAATGCTTTCAAGGCGGCGGCGGTTGTATCCAGCAGGACGATGTCGGCCTGCGCCTTGGTCTCCTTGAGCATTTTTTTCAGGGTTGCCGCCGTGGTGGTGCTTTTGACCACGCCGATTTTTTTGCCATTGAAATTGTTCTCGATTTTCCTGCCCCTCAGGGTCATGAATGAAGCGCCGGTAACGAAGGTAAGCTGGGTGAAGTCGACCAGCGCGCTGCGGGAAAGGGTTTTGGTAGTGGAGCCGCACAAAAGGTCGATTTTGTTGTCGATCAGCGCCTGGAAGCGGCTGTCGGCGGTGACGGGAACATATTTGATTTCCACCTTCCTGCCGATTTTATCCTGGACGGCGGCGGTGATCCGTTTGCCAAGGTCGATGGAATAGCCGACGGGACGGCCGTCTTTGCCCAGGTAGGACATGGGCGGCTGGTCCCGGCGATAGCCGATCCTGATTTTGCCGGATTTTTGAATCTGCTGCAGTGTTCCTGTCCATTCCCGCGCCGACAGGGGGCTGGCCAGGAACGCCAGGGTTAAAAGGACGGCCAGCAAGCTTCTCATCTTCATATTTTCCTCCTTTTTCAAGTTTGGAAAAAATCGGGGTCTGTCCCCGATTTTTTGCTGTTTTTGGACAGCCATTAATGCTATT
>JAOZRP010000402.1 GCA_029940125.1 bacterium | reverse complement strand
TGATACCCTGATTTGGGTTGCGGGCGTTAAGCCCGCCTTGGTTTAATGATTACATGACATTAGCTGCTACAGGCTCACCCCTTGAGTGTTAGTTCTCATGAGCGTAAAGCCTTGGTTTTTCAAAGCTAAACGCTAATGGCTAACCGCTCAACTTGGGTTTACCTTAAACAACTTAGGCACGAAATTCCATCCTGTCAATGAGTATAACACATCCCCAACCGGAGACAAGCCATGCCTTTCACTATTTCCACAACACCCTGATGTCCCCCTGCCGCTGGGTCACCTTGTACATGTCCAGGCACTCAATCAGCGGGATGATGTATTTGCGGGTCAAACCAACCATTTCCTTGAACTGCAGGGTGGTCAATTCCCCGTGCTTTTCCAGGTAGGCCACCACCTTCCGCTTCAACTGTTCGAACTCACGACTGGGAATGTAGCAGCCGTCCCGCACCCGGACCAGCTCGCCTTCCTTCTGCAGCAGGCTGACCATGGTCCTGATTTCAGCTTCCGTCACTCCGAGCTGGTCAACCAAAACGCGAAAATCGGGGAACTGCAAACCGGCCTGCCGGTAGCTCTCCAGGAGTTTCTTTTTCAGCTCTTCTTCGTCCGCCTGCAGGCGAATCTGGTGGCCGGGAAGCCGGATAACGTCTTTTTCCAGCACCAGGGACTGATCCTTGATCGTCCGTTGCAGGACCCCGGCAAACAACAAGGGGTCAAGCTGCAGCTTTGACTTCAGCTCCTCCTTGAAAATCCCCTGCTTCATCGGAAACTGCTGGTGGTAGTCCGCCACCTGTTGTACCAGCTTCTCCTGCAAGAGGCGGAAACGGGCGCCGCTGACGTAGGCCTGTCGCTCCGCGTCATAACGAACCACCTTTTTGGCGGCGGACAGCTCGTCGAGCACCGAGCGCAGCTTCTTGGCCGAAAGCGGCACCTGGCCGGCAATCTCGCCGGCATTGAGGCCCCGCAGGCCGTGGTTGTCAATCAGCACCTCAACCACCTGGGCGATGTCCTCCTCCTGGCGCAGTTTCTCCAGGGAAGGCAGCAAATCGGGAAATTCCTTCAGGCGGTGCTTGCGGGGATGGGGATCCAGCACCGGACCGCCGCCCATGGTTTCCTGCCAGGCAAAGCTGCGCAGCACCAGCCGGTCGCCGTACAAAACCACCGTCGGGGAATCAAGGCGAACCTGAACATAATCTGCCTCCCCCGGATTGATGCTCTTTCCTGAAAGCACCACCACCGTGGCCATAATCGCCGCCGTCCCGGCATGAACCATCATCTTGCTGCGCGGTTTCAGGGGATGGGAAGCCCCCGGCAGGTGGCGGTAAAAAATATCGATCATCGACGTCGTCTGCACGGTTCCGGGATGAACCAGGACTTCTCCCCGAACAATCTGGGACTTCTCCAGCCCCTGCAGATTGATGGCCGTCCGCTCGCCGGCAGCGGCAGATTCCCTGACGCTGCCGTAGGTCTGGATTCCCCGCACCCGGCTGCTCAACCCGGAAGGCAGCAGTTCCACCTGGTCGCCCACCTTGACGCTGCCGGAAAGGGTGGTTCCAGTCACCACCGAACCAAAGCCTTTCATCACGAAGGCCCGGTCGACAGGCAGGCGGAAAGGACCGGCCAGCGGCCGGGCAACCGCGGCCGCCGCCAAACGCATCAATTCCTGCAGCAGTTCTTCAATGCCCTCGCCGGTAGTCGCGGAAACCGGCACAATCGACACCCCTTCCAGGAAGGAGCCCTGCAGAAACTTTTCGATGTCGTCAATCACCAGCTCCCGCCATTCCTCATCCACCAGGTCGGTCTTGGTCATGATCACCAGGCCCTGCTTCACCCCCAGCAGGCGGCAGATGTCAAGGTGCTCCCGGGTCTGGGGCATCACCCCCTCGTCGGCGGCAATTACCAGGGCCACCAGATCAATGCCGGCGGCGCCGGCAACCATGTTTTTGATAAAACGCTCATGGCCGGGAACATCGATAATGCCCAGGGACTGGCCGTCGGGAAGATCCAGGTGGGCAAAACCCAGTTCAATGGTAATGCCCCGTTTCTTTTCTTCCTGCAGGCGGTCGGTGTCCGTGCCAGTCAAGGCTTTCACCAGGGTGGTTTTGCCATGGTCAACGTGGCCGGCCGTCCCGAGGATGACCCGTTTGCTATCCATATAATTCCCCCATCTTTCACTTCCTCTCTTCTCAACGTTCCAACCTGTCCTGAAAAATAGCTGGAACATTTTTGCCGGGATGTTCCGGCATGGCTCCCGCTCATTCTCGCCGGCCGTCCATGGCC
>JAOZRP010000077.1:5379-8529 GCA_029940125.1 bacterium | reverse complement strand
GTGGGGGCGGTGATTGGCTATTTCACCAACTACCTGGCCATCCGGATGCTGTTCCGTCCCCTGGAGCAGAAAAGGATCTTCGGCCTTCCCGTTCCCCTGACTCCCGGGATCATTCCTGCCAAACGGAAGGAACTGGCGGTCAATATCGGCCGGATGATCGGCGACCACCTGCTGACCCGGGAGGTCATTGTTTCCCGCCTCCAGCGTCCCGATTTCCAGGATGTTCTCTACCGGGCCATTGCCCGGCGCTTCCAGGCGGTTTTCGAGCGGGACCTGGGCCCCCTTGCCTCCCTTTTTCCGGCCGAATTCCAGGCGGACGTGGACCGGCTGGTGAACCGCAGCCGGCACTATCTTTACGGCCTGGTGGGGCGGCTGGTGGACGATGACGCGGTTGAACCCCTGCTGGCGGAGATGCTGGAGCGCCTGCGGCAGCAGGTTGCTTCTTCCAGCCTGTCTTCGGTGGTAACCGTGGATGCATACACGGTTTTCCGGCTGCAGATGCGGGATGCTTTCGGGTCTTGGCTGCGGTCAGCCGCGGTGCAGGATTGGCTGGAACAGGAGTTTGACCAGGGATTTTCCCGCCTGCTTAGTTCGTCAAAGCCCCTGGCCCGGGTTATTCCGGCTGATCTGCGTGAGGTGTTGGTGAGTCAGCTGCGCCAGGAACTGCCGGGCCTGATGGATTCCCTCAGCCGTCTGCTGTATGATCCCAACATCCGCCGGCAGATTAAGCTCCGCATTCACCAGGCGATTGACAGCTATATCAGCAAGATGGGTTTCTGGAAAAAACTGCTGGCCGGCTGGGCCCTGCAGGAGGACGTCCTGGCCCGCAAGATAGATGAACTGGTTGACGCCGCCGGTGAAGATGTGGCCGCCGCCCTGCAGCAGCCCGAAGTGCAGGAAAGGGTGATGGAGATGATAACCGAAAGGCTGGACAGGTTTCTGCAGATTCCGGTCAACGAACTGGCCAAGAAAGTATCGTACCGCAAGCTTGCCGGCATGCGCGATTATGTCAAGGGCAAGCTGCTGGTTCTGGCGGCCCGCCAGGAAACGGCCGACCGCTGTTTTTCCCTGTTTGAACAGGTCCTGGTGCGGATCAACAACGTGCCTTTTTCCCGGCTGGCCGAATCGGCGGGACTTGGGGGACTGCTGGATATCCTGGTCAACCAGGGAGGCGAAAAGCTGTTGACGCTGGTGCGGTCAAAACAGGTGAAAAGGCAGTGCGCCAACCGGCTGCATGCTGTGTTCAGCCACTACGTCCATGAGGTTCCTGTCGGCCGGATATCCCTGAAGGTTCCCTATGAACTGCTGGAACGGAGCATCGCCTTTACCCACCGGAGAGCCATCGACCTGATGGAAAGTGAGCTGCCGCACTTGACGACCACCATTAACATCCCGGCAATGGTGGAGGAGCGGATCAACGAATTGCCGGTTCTGCAGGTCGAGGCCCTGCTGATGGACATCATGAAGGAGCATTTTACCTACATCAATATTTTCGGCGGCGTGCTGGGGGCTCTGATCGGCGGTTTTCAGGTCCTGTTCATGTATTACTTTTATTGAACCAGAATTGCTTGGTACCCTTTGGTTCAAATCTTGCCCGCAGTTACCGGCACTGTTTTCAGCACTTTTTAGCGTTCGCCGGCCAGCTTTTCCGCTTCGGTCTAAAGCTTCCCTTCTCTGGCGGCCAGGATGTTGGCTTCGATTATTTCATGGGTTCTGGCGGCCACTGGTCTAATGTCGCTGGGACGCCGGTATTCCGGAATGGCCAGGGGGGGATCTATCTTGAGGGTGATGGTGCCCGGCCGGATGCCGATGGAACCCTTTGGCTGCAGCTTGTCGGTGCCGATGATGGTGATGGGCAGGATGGAGAGCCCGAGCTGGGCGGCGAGGATGAAAGCGCCTTTTTTAAATTCTCCCAGGGGTTTTTCGCCCGTAGTCCGGGTTCCTTCGGCAAAAATAACAATGGAAATCCCGGCCTCCTTCAACTGTTTTCCGGTTTCCTGCATGGCCTTGATTGCCTGGGTGCGATTTTTCCGGTCGATAATAATGGTATGACTGCGCCGCAGCATCAGGCCGAAAAGGGGAATTTTGGCCAGTTCCTGTTTGGCCACCATGCGACAGTTGAGGCCGCTGCCGGCCAGGACGGCGTAAATGTCAAGGAAACTTCGGTGGTTAGCGATGATCAGGTAGTTCTCTCCCGGTTGGAGGTTCTCCGAACCGATGACTTTTATTTTGATGCCGCTGCCGCCCAGGACGCTTTTGCCCCAGAACTTAGCGCAGTTATTGACGCCCTTGATCCTCAATGAAGGGATGAAAGAGCAGATGATGGCGGCTGATGTCCAGAAAAAGGTCAATATGCCAACCAGTATCGAAGAATAAATAGCCCGCAAAAAATCTTTCAGTTTGTTCACCGCTGATCCTTCATGAAAAAGATGATAATTCCCCCAGTTTATACGCCCATACGGTGATTTTTTGAAGAAAAAACTTGCATTTAGAGAAAATTAATGGTACACGTTTCCCATAATTTGGCTCAGATATGCTGTTTTTTTTGAAAGTGGGCTTGGCAAAGCCCGCTTTTTTTTTACGGTAGCGATATCCTTGGTTTTATTCTTTAAATTTGCCGTTGACATGCATGTAGTTTATGATGGGTGCTCCTGCTGATCGAATCGCTTCAATTTTGGCTGCTGTTCATTCATGTGGTGAAAACCTGCTGGAGTCGCTGGGGTTGGAACTGGTGGACTTGGAATACCTGGCCGGAGACAACCGGGGCACCCTGAGGCTTTACATCGACCGGCCTGGCGGCGGGGTGACTCTGGATGACTGCGTTGCGGTCAGCCGCCAGTTGGGAGCGCTTTTGGATGTTGAGGATATTATTCCCTTTCGCTACGTTCTGGAGGTTTCCTCTCCCGGCTTGAACCGGCCGTTGAAGCGACCGAAAGATTTTCTTGCGCATTGTGGTAGAAAGATTAAAATAAAAATGAAGGAACCCGTCGATGGCCGCCGCCGCTTCACCGGCATCCTGCGCAGCTACGATGAAAAGAGCAACAGCCTTGTTCTTGAAAACGAAGAGGGCAGCTACACGTTGAATGTGGCCAATTTTGCCAAGTGCAACCTGGTGTACGAATTTCCTGAGCCGGGTAAATAGTTTCCATC
>JAOZRP010000077.1:0-5279 GCA_029940125.1 bacterium | reverse complement strand
GATGTTGAAGAGGAGGCCGTCTGTATGTCTTCCAGTTTAAACTTTATTCTTGATCAGGTTAGTAAGGAAAAAGGCATTCCCAAGGAAATCCTGGTGGAAGCCATTGAATCGGCAATGGTTACCGCTTCCCGAAAGAAGCTTGGCCCCGGTCGGGACATTGAGGCCAGGTTCAACGAGGAAACCGGCGACATCGAGCTTTATGAGTTTGTTGATGTGGTTGAACATCCGGAAAATTCCTATACCGAAATTTCCCTGGAGGAGGCCCGGGAGTTTGACGCCGAAGCCGAATATGGGGACAGCCTGGGATTGAAGCTGGATACGTCCGAGTTCGGCCGCATCGCCGCCCAGACCGCCAAGCAGGTCATCATGCAGAAGATCAGGGAAGCCGAGCGGGAAAGCATTTTCGAAGAATTTCATGAACGGATTGGTGAGGTTATCAGCGGGACCGTCCAGCGGGTGGAGCGGGGAAACCTGGTTATCAATCTGGGGAAAACCGAAGCCATCCTGCCCCGTTCCGAAACCATTCCCCGGGAAACCTTCCGTCAGGGCGAACGGGTCCGGGTGTATCTCTTGGACGTGAAAATGACCCTCAAGGGGCCGCAGATCATTCTTTCCCGAACCCATCCGGGATTTTTAATCAAGCTTTTTGAAACGGAAGTGCCGGAAATCTATGAGGGCATTATTACCGTTCAGGGCGCCGCCAGGGAGCCGGGGGTGCGGGCGAAGATTGCCGTGTATACCAATGACCATGACGTGGATCCGGTAGGGGCCTGCGTCGGGGTCCGCGGCTCCCGGGTTCAGAACGTGGTTCAGGAACTCAAAGGTGAGAAAATCGACATTATCCGCTGGAATCCCGATGAAGTTCGCTATGTCTGCAATGCCTTGTCTCCGGCCCAGATTAGCAAGATAATTCTGGATGAAAACAACAGGGCCATGGAGATCATCGTTCCGGATGACCAGCTTTCACTGGCCATCGGTCGACGGGGCATGAATGTCCGGCTGGCCAGCCGGTTGACGGGCTGGAAGCTGGACGTTAAGTCCACCTCCCGGGTAGCCGACGATTTTGACCGGCTTTTTGAGCTGCTTCATGAAGTCGAAGGGCTGGACAACGTGGCCATGGAACTTTTGTACGACAACGGCTACCGGCAGCTGGAAGACATCGCCGCCGCCTCTCCCGAGGAACTGGCGGAGATTATCGGTTCCGACGGGCCTGACGCCGAGCAGCTGGTTGCCTGCGCGATTGGAGCCATGGAAAGATTGAGGGAGGAGGCTGAGCAAGCCCGGCTGGAGGCGGAAGAAAGCGGCGAAGCAGAAACAGAAGCTGAAGCTGAGGCTGAAGCGGAAGTCGTGGAAGTTGCCGAAGGTGAGGCTGAGGGTGAAAAGGCGCCGGATGCAGAAGGTGTTGACGAAAGCGCGAATCCCGTGGAGGATGAAAAAGAAGCGCCGGCTGATTCTCCCGCGGCTGATTGATTCATGGAAAAACATATCCCGTTGCGTACCTGCCTGGTCTGCCGACGGCGATTGGAAAAACAGGAGCTTCATCGTTTTGTTCGGGATGATGACGGTTTTTTGCTTTATGACGCCGGAAAGAGCCTGCCTGGTCGGGGGTTTTATCTTTGTTGCCGCGGCGGCTGCCTGGAGAAATATCTGCAGCTGCCCAGAAAGTATTCAAACCGGTATGGGATTAAAGGGATCGCTCCCGGGAGTCTGGAGCAGCTTGAAAAAGTTGGACCTATAGAGAGTGCGAAAAAGTAATTATACCAATACAGCGGGTCGTGCGGATCGGGATTCTGGCCGGTCGGGAAATGTTTTCCTGAATTTATGGTTTGCTGTGCTAAGGGGGTGACAGGTTTTGATTTTAGGGGAACAAGTAAAGCTGAAAGTGTATGAACTTTCCAGGGAATTGAATCTTAAAGACGCCGAGCTGCTGGATATCCTTGCCAATCTTGATATCCCGGCCAACAGCAGGTTCAGCTCCTTGAATTATGATCAGGTTGAAAAAGTCAAGACTTTTTGTCGTGAGAATCAGGGGCCCGGCATCCAGGAAAAACGGGTGGGGTCCGGCATTGTTCGCCGCCGCCGCAAAAAGGTGGCACCCGAGGTGGAAAAGACCCCTGTTGTCGAGATCCCTGCGGCAGCAATAACAACTGAAGAGCCCTCGGAGGAAGCAGCAGCTGAAGCTGTACCGGCAACGGGGGAAAAGCCTGAAAAAGCTGCCGCCGCTGGGCCGGAAACCGGGGAAGCCCCGCCGGAGAAAAAAACCGAAACCGAAGCTGAAGCCAAAGCCGGGTCGGAACCGGAAACTTCTGCCCCAGTCACGCCCGAGGGGGAGAAACCTCAGGAGCCGGAGGCCGTTGCTCAGGTGGAAGAATCAAAAGAAGCCGAGGCGGAACCGGTTGAGAAAGAATCTGAAGAAACCGAAACAAAACCGGCAAAAGCCAAGTCCCGGGGGGCCAGGGTAATCGGCAAGGTGGCCCTGGAAAAACTTGGTCCCCAGGTAAAAGGGGCTGGTCAGAAAGAAAAGGGCGGAGACAGGGTTGGTCCTGGTTTCCGCCAGCGACCGGCGGCTGCCGGTCAGCCCGGCGGCGTCCAGCCGGAAATGCCGGTTGAAGGGAAAAAAGGACGCAAAGGTAAAAAGAAAGGCGCGGCGATAGACGATGATCGTGATGGTGGTCTGCGCAAGAAAGGTTCCCGTAAAAAGTCGGTTATTAAAAACCTCGATTTGATGGGCGGCGAGGAACTGCGGGGCCGCCGCGGCAAAGGGCGAAAGTCCAAAGCAGCCAGGAAGGGTGAGCAGAAAACAGAGATCACCACCCCGAAGGAAATCAAGCGGGTGGTCAAGATCACTGAAGTAATTTCTGCCGGCGAGCTGGCCAAGCGCCTGGGGGTGAAATCTTCGGAAATTATCAGGAAACTGATGGAACTCGGGGTGATGGCGACCATCAACCAGATGATCGACATCGACACCGCCACCATTATCGCGGCTGAATACGGACATTCGGTGGAGAACGTGGCCTTTGATGAGGTCAGCATCCTGGAAGAAGTCGAGGATACGGAAGAATCATTGCTTCCCCGACCCCCGGTGGTGACGGTTATGGGACATGTTGACCATGGGAAAACCTCCCTGCTGGATGCCATCCGGGAAACCAGGGTGGTGGACGGGGAAGCCGGCGGCATTACCCAGCATATCGGTGCTTACTCGGTGAAGTTGCCGAAGGGAACCATTTCATTTGTCGACACCCCCGGCCATGAGGCTTTTACCACCATGCGTTCCCGGGGGGCCAGCATTACGGATATTGTCATCCTGGTGGTTGCCGCCGATGACGGCGTCATGCCGCAGACGGTGGAATCCATCAACCATGCCCGGGCGGCCGAGGTTCCCATCATTGTTGCCGTCAACAAGATAGACAAGCCGAACGCCCGCCCGGATGAAGTCAAACGACAGTTGGGCGAACACGGCGTGGTGGCGGAAGACTGGGGTGGCGACACCATTTTTGTTGAGGTGTCGGCTAAAAAGCATACCAATATCGACACCTTGCTGGAAATGCTCCTGCTTCAGGCCGAGATGATGGAACTGAAAGCCAACCCGAACAAGCCCGGCAAGGGGGTTATTATCGAGTCCCGCCTGGATCGGGGCAAAGGTCCCCTGGCCACCGTGCTGGTTAAGGAAGGGACGGTTAAGCAGGGAGATTTCGTGGTTGCCGGGTTGTATTACGGTCGGATCAGGGCCCTGGTTGATGATCAGGGAAAACCGGTTAAAAGTGCCGGTCCCTCAATTCCGGTTGAAGTTCTGGGGCTTTCCGGGGTGCCGGCGGCCGGTGATGACTTCAACGTGGTGAAATCGGAAAAAATCGCCAAGGAGATATCCGACCATCGTCAGCATCAGTTCCGGGAACGGGAGATTTCCAAGACCAGCAAGATATCCCTTGAGGACCTTTTCGACCAGATACAGGAAGGCGAAGTCGAGAAGCTGAACGTCATCGTCAAGGCCGATGTCCATGGTTCCGTCGAGGCGGTGGCTGACGCCCTGCGGAAGATTTCCACCGACAAGGTCAAAGTTGACGTTATTCATACGGCGGTTGGCGGCATCAAGGAAGCGGATGTCATGCTGGCTTCTGCTTCCAATGCCATCATCATTGGCTTCAACGTCCGGCCCGACATCAAGGCCCAGAACCTGGCCGAGGAGGAGCATGTCGATATCAGGATGTATTCGATTATCTACGACCTGCTTGACGATGTGAAAAAGGCCATGACCGGTCTGCTGCAGCCGGAAATCAAGGAAGTATATCTCGGCCGGGCCGAAGTGAAAGAGGTCTTTGTGGTCAGCAAGGTGGGAACCATTGCCGGCTGCCGGGTGGTGGACGGCAAGGTCAGCCGCAACGCCAGCGTCCGGCTGCTTCGGGACGATGTGGTGGTTTACGAGGGGAAAATCAGTTCCCTGAAGCGGTTCAAAGATGATGCCAAGGAAGTGTTGACCGGCTACGAATGCGGCATTGGCATTGAAAAATTCAACGACGTCAAGGTTGGCGACGTGATCGAGGCCTTTACGACCGAAGAGGTGGTTGCCACCCTGTAACGGTGGATGGTTATGCATGTCGGCGTTTGCCAGGTCCAGCTGTTTCTGCCCGGGAATCACTCCCTGAAAGGCAAGCGGCGGGTGCTGAAATCCCTGCTGCAGCGGCTGAAAAACACCTTCAACCTTTCGGTGGCCGAAACCGGCTTCCAGGACAGCTGGCAGCAGGCGGTGGTGAGCTTTTCCGTGATCAGCAGCGATCACGCTTTGGTTAACCGGTCGCTGGATAAAATCCTTGATTTCATTGAACGGACGGGAACAGTAGTGGTTGGCGATTCTTCCCTGGAGATCATGACTTTTGCCGATTCGTTTCCTGAACGTTGATAGTTTTGTTCTGGTGGGGGTTGTATGCGAAATCAAACCATGCGCTGTCGTCGGGTTGCCGATTCCCTGCGCAAAGAGGTTTCATCCATGCTGCTGCTGCGGGAAGTGAAAGACCCGCGGATATCATTTGTGACCATCATTGATGTGGCGGTAAGTCCTGACCTGCGGATTGCCGAGGTGTATTTTTCCGTGCACGGCTCCGACGCCGAGAAGCGGGAAACCATGAGCGGTTTGCAGAGTTCGGCTGGGTTTATTCGCCGCGAGCTTGGCCGGCGGCTTCACTTGAAGCGGATTCCCGAATTGAATTTCCGCTACGATGAAACCATTGACCACGGTTTTCATATTGACAAGTTGTTGTCAGACCTGGATGATTAGTGCCTTA
>JAOZRP010000401.1 GCA_029940125.1 bacterium | reverse complement strand
CCGACCGTCGTTCCGGCCAGGAGCATGACCCAGACGTAGCCGATAAATCCCGACTCCCGGCCCAGATGCTTCTCGACCTTTTCTTTTTTCACCCAGACTTCAAACAAACCGATGAGGATAAACGCGCAGGGCAGGATCCTCATCATTTCAGCGGAAAAAGAAAAGAAATTGCGGCCTATCTGCTCCCCGGGACCAAAACCCAGCCAGAAAGAAACCAGGAGAAAGGCTCCATAGGCTGCCAGGGCAAATATCTTAACGGCTTTCTTTTGCGTCTTCATTACAGTTCACCAAAGAAAAAACCAATGGCCAAAGCAACAAGCAGGGCGATAATGAAACTGATGACATTCCGGATAATCGTTACCTTTACACCGAAATACGCTTTCTCCACCGGGTAGGTAAGGATGCCGACCATCATCAGCGTGGTGGTAAAAGCGGCCAGCACCATGTAGCTGACGCCCTTTCCCAGCAGAATGCCGCAGAGGGGATAGGCGACAAAGCCCGGCATCAGGGTGATGGAACCAAAGGCAGAAGCACAGACAACCCCGGAAAACTTGCTGTTGTTCCCCAGATAAGATGAAATTACCGTGTCGGGAATCAGAAAAAGGATAATTGAAACCAGAACAAGCATGGTCAGAAACGCCGGCAGGATCTGGACAAATTTCTTCCAGGCAATTTTCAGCGCCGCCACCGTCTTTTTGCGGTCCATCATCGTTGAAATCAAGACGGCCAAGCCGGTTGCAATATACAAATAATACATATCACCTCATTACTGTCCGGTTATACTTTGCCTATCGTCACCGGTGCCTTTTTCCAGCGCTTTTTGACGCTCGCCTGCCGGCATTGAACACCCAGAAAACATACCGAACACTGCTGACATCACCTCAAAGACGCACGAAATAAGGCAGGACAATAAAAACAATCCCGACCAGAACCAGCAGGTATACATTCGCTATCACATAGGGCATGATGAACAGGGCCACGCCGCAGACAAACGGCACAGGGGCCCGCTGTTTTCTCCCGTAGGTAAAGAAACCCAGGCCGACAGCCCCGAACAACACTCCCCATATCAACAATGATGTACCTTTCATGTTGCACGTCCTCTCCCGGGCGGTCGCAGGCGGCCCAAGATGCCAAACATCTCACCGGCCGTTTCACCCTCCTAAAAGAATTCACGGGTGCAATTAGCCTCTACCCCTGCCGGCTTTCAGCAATGATTTCAGCGGCAATCCGCACTCCCGTGCTGACCACGGCGGAGCATTTATCAACCGGGTTCGCGGCTTCCCACGCCGCCAGCTGCTCCGGGTCCACCAGATCAAATTTCCGGCCGAACTTCGACTCCTGGATGTCACCGCACATGGTGCTGCCCAATTCCTGTTCAAAACGCTGGCAAAACGTGCGGGCGGCAACCAGCGCCGTTTGAAAACCCTGTTCATCGTCGAGTTCCTCGCGCCCGAAAACAAGACCCAGGGCCATCATACCGCCGGTTACGGCGCCGCAGGTTTCGCAGCGCAAGGCAATGCCGGGGAAAGCAGTCAGGGCTTTCAGCACCCGGTCGCCGTCAAGCCCAAACTGCTCCTGCAGAATGGCAAAGCTGGTTTGGGCGCAGTTCCTGGATTTAATCAGGCAGTCTTTAATCTTTTCATCTCGTTCCGATTGAATTTCTGTTGTGGACATAATTTCTCCTTTCCCAGGGGTTTCACCCTTTCTTGATCAGTTACAATCACCTTGATATTCACCCATCAGCAGCCGGTTTTTGGGAGTAATTTCATCCGGTATCTTCTGGGTTACAATTTTATAGCCTTTGGCTCTGAGCTCTACGGCTCTGATGGCATCGACGGCCAGAGTCTTGTCCATCCAGCCCTCAAGGCCACATGTCGAAGACTGCCGTAAATCATGACAGCAGGGAAGCACCGCGATCCGGGCCAGTTTGTCCGTGGCCTTGGCAATGATCAGATCGGTTAACGTGCCGCAGGCATGGACTGAAGCCACAATATCATCCGGTTGAACCTCAACTTCCTGGATGGAAATATTCCTGTAAACAACCCGATCCTGGAGCCGCGGCCAAGCTGAAATCAGGGCATTGGACAAGTTTTCTGCGTTTGCGGGGATATTTTTATCCACAGCCAGGGCCATTTCCGAACGGTCATCAAGAATGAGCATGATATGGGCCAAAAGGCCGTGGCCGCAGGCCAGATCCAAAACCCGGCCGCCCCGGTAGCGCCGGCGCACCCTTTTCGCCACTTCCCAGGTCTCGTAGAGCTCCTTCCGCGGCAGGGTTCCCGCCCG
>JAOZRP010000400.1 GCA_029940125.1 bacterium | reverse complement strand
TTGCTGATCCCGTCCCGATCCCGGGTTGAAATGTCTTTGTTCAAGGTAAACAGCTCATTGTAGTGATGGGAAAAGTCATGGTTCCGGAAAAAACGGAGAATCTCGGCCAGGTAGTCGATGACGAAACCGTAGCCGTTTGAAAACATCTCCCCCCGGATAATGTCAACCTCCCAGCCGGGGATGTAGAAATGCAGGCGGTCAAGAAAGGCTGAGTCGTGATATTTCTCCGGCAGGTCGTCAAAAAGGTCCGCGTGTTTCAGCATGTACGGCAGGGTATGCTGGGTGTTGCCGACAAAAGCAATCGAGGCTTCCGCCCCCAGGGTTTCCACCCCCCGGGAAAAACTTTTGTTGGCCATGTAATTTTTCAAGATGTCAACCAGCGCTTTGTCGACCTTTTTCTTTTTTCCGGCAAATTCGTCAAAAGCGACGGTGTCCCAGTAGCCGACCAGTCCGAGCTTCCCCGTGGTATTGTTGACGAAAAGCTTGGGAACCGAGACTTCCCCGCCCGACAGCAGAATGCCGTGGGGGGAAAATTCGGAATAAACATGAGATTTCCCGGTACCTTTCGGCCCCAGCTCAATCAGGTTGTAATTCCGCTCGCAGTAGGGAATCAGCCGGATCAGTTGAAACAGCTTACTCCTTTTGCCGAACATCTCCGGGTTGAAACCGATGGTTTGAATCAGCAGGTCAATCCATTCCCCGGTGGAAAACTGCTTCCTGGCTTCCAGGTAGGCGTCAAGATCAAAATGGGAAATCTGGATCGGCTTCAGGGAGTTGAGAATCCAGGGCGAAACCAGGGGATTGTCAGAAAATTCATAACCCAGATCTGCGATGCACCAGACGCCACTGACCAGCAGGCGCTGGTGTTTTTTGACCGTATCGGTATCAATCAGGATGCCGCTGATGCCCAGGTTGGCAAAAGAGGCTTCATACACATCCAATTTGTCATTCAGGTAGACGCTGACTTTATCGATGACCTGGTGACGCCCTTTTTCCCGGATCATCGATTTGACCAGCCCGGCTTCATTGCGGTGGACAAAATGGTTGCGCAGAATCTCCTTGACCGTTTCAATGCCGGACTGGATGCTGGCTTCGTCGGAGGTGGCGCAATACTGGCCGAGAAGGTATTCAAGCACATAAGAGGGAACAATAGCGTTGCCCTTGACAATCTTCACCAGATCCTTGCGGACCACCAGGCCGGGGTAGAGATCGTTTATTTTTGCGTCCAAAGCATTCATAAGCATCCTTCTCGGCTGGGTTCACGGCCGCGGTCAGCAGCCGGCAAAAAGCTCACCACCAGCCACTCATACAGTTAAAAATCAAAATCAGTTCCCAGAGCCCGGCGCATTTTGTAGATGCTGCTTTTATAGGTCCGATAATGCGAGGTCCCGGCTATTCTTTCTTCAAGCCGCAGCACCACTTCCTGGTCGTTGAGGTTGTCAGCTTTCCTGGTCAGGATAAAGCGCACCGGAACCTCCCTCTCCCTGGGGTTCTCCGAGGCCAGATCAAAAATCAGTTCATGGCTGTCGGAAATCAGCTCACCCGGCCCCTGCCGGCTGTAGATGCCGGCCTTCAAGATGCGGGGCTGGATTTTGTCGGTTGCCGCCTGGCGCTGATAAAAAACAACCGCAATCTGTCCGGAGGTAATAATCGTGTTGGCCCCCTGCAGGATGTCGACCTCGACCTGGGAAACGTCGCTCTCCCGCTTTTTATTGATCTTCACCACCGGGAGGATGATTTCCTGCAGACTGCTGCCGCCATGGACAAAACGGCTGCCCGACCCCTGCAAGCGCAGGCGGTTGATTGATTTCGGCAGGGCAATTTCGCCGTCGCCGGCCAGGCCGAGCTGAGCGGCGCTGAAGATTTTATAGGATTTGCCGGGATAAAAACCTCTCCCCAGCCAGAAGCGGCGGTCGCGATGGCTGATCGCTTCGGCTGCCGGCTCCCCAACGGCAAAATCGCTCTCGTCAAGGGCCTGGTTCTGGTAGATAAAACCGTGATCAGCCGTCACCAGGATATTACTGACATTGGCCGCCGTCAGTTTCTTCACCACTTTCAGCAGCTCTTGCAGGGTTTCTTCCACGGCGGCGAAAACCCGCCCCTCGGATTCTTTCTTGTCGCCGACAGCGTCAATGCGATTGTGGTACACATAGACAACCCGGTTTTCCCTGACCAGGCGGCGGCATTCATCCCGATTCAATCCCAGCAGCGCTTCAGCCTGCAGCCCCGTGCCGTTACCGACCTGCTGCTGGAGAATTTTCGCCCGGTTCCCGGTACCCATGCAGCTCTGGCCGTCAACCAGGACATTGCCGGCT
>JAOZRP010000399.1:1234-2327 GCA_029940125.1 bacterium | reverse complement strand
AGCGGCACACGATGTGCCGCGAGAATGAGCGAGAGCCATGCCGAAACATCCTGATTCCTGATTTGGGTTGCGGGCGCCAAGCCCGCCTTGGTAGAACTGTCCTTGCAATTAAGCACATTATTGGTTATCTTGATTCACAAGACAACTCATTCGGGTTTGGAACGCCATCGGCATCCTAACAAAATACCCGGCAAGAAAAAAGGAGAAACTAGCTCATGTCAGAAGTTGAACACACCCTGGCGGTCTTCATTGATTTTGAAAACCTGGCCCTGGGGTTCAAAGGAAAAAAGAAAAACCTCTTCAATGTGGAAACCATCCTGGCCCGACTGGTGGAAAAGGGCAAGGTCATTGCCAAAAAAGCCTACGCCGACTGGAGCGCCTACAGCCAGTACAAACAGCAGCTGCATGCCGCCGCCATTGAAATGGTGGAAATTCCCAAGCGGGGCATGACCGGCAAAAATTCAGCCGACATCCGGCTCTGTGTTGATGCCATGGACATGTCGTATTCCAAGGAACACATTGATTCCTTTGTCATTGTCTCCGGCGACAGCGACTTTTCCCCCCTGGTTTCCAAGCTCAAGGAAAACGGCAAGCATGTGATCGGCATCGGTATGCACGAAAGCACCTCTCCCCTGTTGAGCAACAACTGTGATGAATTTATTTTTTATGAAGACCTGCTGCAGGCGTCGGAAATGACCCCTCCCAAGATCGATGACGACATGTCGAACAATAAAAAGGAGGCCTTTACCCTGCTGTTTGACTCCATTACCGCCCTGATGCGGGAGAACAAGGAAGTTCTCTGGTCGTCGATGATCAAGCAGACCATGCAGCGGAAAAAACCATCATTTAATGAATCGTCACTCGGCTACCGCTCGTTCAGCGAAATGCTGAAGGACGCGGAAAAACGGGGATATCTGCAGCTGACCAAGGATTCAAAAAGCGGCACTTTGATCGTTGAAGGTTTTCGCTAACTCGCTCCCATCCGGAAACGGCTGTTTCCGGATGGACGGTCAGCGGCCAGTCCCCAGCGCTTGACGCAACCAATTTTTTCTCTCTCCTGTTGCTCAAAACTGACCGCTGACCGCTGAAAACG
>JAOZRP010000399.1:0-1134 GCA_029940125.1 bacterium | reverse complement strand
GACATTGAAATCAGCGGCGATCTGCAGCAGATTATCCGCCTGAGCCTTCACCCGGTTTTCGACAGCTGCCAGGCACCCATTGTCAGCAAGCTTTTGCCTCTGGCCGGACTCTTCTACAACTACAACTCCATCGACGGCGCCCACAAGGCCATCGCCTACCATTACGACCGCGGCAATGACTTCTACCGGGAATGGCTTGACGACAGCATGAGCTATTCCTGCGCCTACTTCAAACATCTGGAAAACTCTCTGGAACAGGCCCAGCTGGACAAATTCGAGCATATCTGCCGCAAGCTGCGGCTGCAGCCCGGCGAACACCTGATTGACGTCGGCTGCGGCTGGGGCGGCATGCTGATTTATGCCGCCAAGCACTACCAGGTCACCGGCATCGGCTACACGTTGTCCCAAAACCAGCTTGACTACGCCCGGGAATGGGCAAAAAAGGCCGGCGTTGACGACCGGGTGACGTTCCACCTGCAGGATTACCGAAAAGCGGAGGGAACCTTTGACAAGTTTGTTTCCATCGGCATGTTTGAGCATGTGGGAAGAAAATACTACCCGGATTTTTTTGCTAAAACGGTTGAACTGCTAAAACCCGGGGGCATCGGCCTGCTGCACACCATTGGCAAGAATGACGGCACTCCCACCGATTCCTGGATTACCACCTACATCTTCCCCGGCGGTGAGCTGCCGCAGTTGTATGACATCTGCCAAGTTGCCGGCCAGCACAATCTCCGCCTCGTCGACATGGAAAATCTGCGCTATCACTACCACTTGACCCTGGAAGAGTGGATCAGGCGCTTCGAACAGCGGCTGGACCACATCCGGAAAGTGATCGGCGACCGTCCCGAAGAAACGGAACGCTTCCTGCGCTGCTGGCGGCTGTACCTCAATGGCAGTTCGGTCAACTTCCACTACGGCAATCTGGACCTTTATCAGTTGACATTTACCCATGGATTGACTAATGAGCTTCCTTTAACCAGGGAACACATTTATAAATAGGTTGAGCTGTTAGTGCCTTATCCCTGAAAGGTTGTCAAAAAAAACAAGAAAATTTTCAGTTTATTGCTAGCTCTAACCAGTACTGTCCGGTTAGGTTCTTGCATACTGTCAGCCGGTGCAGTTTTCAGCGCT
>JAOZRP010000398.1 GCA_029940125.1 bacterium | reverse complement strand
TACCGCTTAATTTAGTGCCTTACAGGTTATTTTCTGGTTTGAAAAACAAGAAAATATTCTGATAAGAGCACTTATTTGCGGGCCGAAAAGACCCGTTTGGGTTGCGGGCTTTGTCCCCGCATTAGAAATAATAAAGAGTATAAACACTCCACCATCACCATAGCTGGCCATTCTCAATGCAGCTTGATTGATCATCAAATGCAAAGAGTAAATATTGGGTAGATAAAAGGGAAGGCCAAAATGGAAACGACAAGGATATCGTTAGATTTTTCACAGACTGGCAGGATTGCACTTCTTGCGGGGTCTCCCCCATACTCGGATCACTAGCATATCGGCAACCTAAGGAACCAAAACGCCCCTTATCATCACCTGTGGAACCGTTTTCACGGTTGTAGTCGCTGATCATCACCTCTACTGTTGAGAATCATGTCCTTCTGCGCATGAAGCCCTTAAAGTCTGAAAAGGCCGTTCATGGCAAACTTTCTAAGCTGACACCGCAGGTCTCAAAAACCAAATTCTCCCAACCACGGTTTTTGACAACGCCCAATGAACAAGACATGCGCCGCCCTTCAGAAAAGAGCGGCGCATGTTCACTTATTATAGATCTAAAAGTCCCTTGACGCTTTTAATAATCTGCTCCGCAGAAGCAGGTTTGGGAAGATAATCATCCGCTTCCATGCTCATGCCGCCACTGTGAGAATAGCGAGTCGACCCCACATGGGAGGCCACCGCCGTTAACATAACGATGGGGATATCCGCATACTGGGGATCACCCTTCAGTTCGGCACATACCTTGTAACCATCTTTTTCAGGCATCATAACATCCAGCACAATGGCATCGGGAGGATTGGCCTTCACCTTCGCCAGTCCTTCAACACCATCATACGCCTGCTCGACCTCAAAACCCTCAGCTTCCAAATTGGCCTTCACTATGGATGAGAAGTCAGGCTCATCATCCACTACCAGAATTCTTTTCTTGTCACTCATCTATGCCTCCTCCTTACGCTGCTATTAAACCTTTTATTTTCATAACTTCATCGGAAAACCAATAATTCTGGAATTCCCCTGTCGTTTTACAATCTGCCGCCGTTTATGACAAAATTTCCGGCAGCCGATGTTCCCAGCCAACGGTGGAAACCAAAACCCCGCCAAAACCGGCGTCTTCCAGCGCCGCAATGATTTCCTTGGCGATGCGAACACACTCGCGTCCCTTGTCCGATGATTTCCGTATACGATCAATAATACTATCGGGAATGGAGATATGTTCCTGGGTTTGATTGATGTAGCGCGCCATACCTACTGATTTAAGCAATAAAACGGTAGGAATAACTTTCGTTTTCTGACAATCAATACTGTTTGCCAGTTTTTCCACCGCGTCCAGCTCAAAAACAGGGGAGGTGACGACATATTGAGCCCCGGCAGCCAGGTGCTTATTAACTTCTTTCACTTCCTGGTCCAAGGCGGCTTTTGTCTCCCACACTTTTGCCGAGGTCCCGAGGAAAAAACTGGGAGAACCGGAAAGCGCGTTGCCGGCCATATCCCTGCCGTCCCGAAGCTCACGGGCGGCATGCAACAATCCAACCAGGTCCAGATCATACACAGCCTTTGCCTCATGATGGTCGCCAATGCTGGGATCATCACCGGTCACCACCATGATACTGCCGACGCCGCTGGCACCGGCAGCAAGGAGATCGGCCTGAAGCGCCAGCCGATTGCGGTCCCGACAATTAACCTGCATAACCGTTTCCATGCCTTTGCTCTGCAGAATCATTGCCCCTCCAAGAGCACTCATGCGCATCACCGCATTACTCATTTCAGGCACGACATAAGCCGTCACTTTATCTTTTACCTGACGGGCATTTGATACCATAACGAGAACATCTACCCCCTTGGGGGGTTCAATCTCTGCCAGAAGGGCGAATTCTCCCGCTTCCAACTTACTCCTTAAACTCATCGGCATACCTCCAGAAGCTAGGCTGGTTAGATCCGAATACCATTAATACTAATCCACTTTTTCAAAAACACCTTTTTATGACTGATATTTTCCTCTTAGTCAAGGGAAAATGAACGCCCGCGACACAAATTTCACCTCTACCCTTCCCGGGAACCCCATAAAAACACCTTTAACTAAAGTTTCACGCTTTTTCAGGGCTTGCTTTTGCCCTTTGCGGAATTTACCTGAAATTATCCTACGGTCAGTCATGACCAGGAAATAGATGATTTTAAAAAAGTTAATAAAAACAAGCACTTACAGTGGGGTTGGCGGTCTGTAACTACTTGATATCATTGATCTTTTTTGAGCCACTTTTTGCTTGATTTCATGAAAAACCT
>JAOZRP010000076.1 GCA_029940125.1 bacterium | reverse complement strand
AAAGGATCCGCTTCATGAGTCGCAGCGCCAAACTTCGGAAAATCATCATCCCGATACTCATCTTGATCGTCGGCATCGTGGTGATGAAATACCTGGTCAGCCACCGCACCCCCCCGGTAAAGCGGGAAAAAGCCCAGCCCGGAGCCCTGGTGGAAATTCTCACCGTCCATCCGGAAACTCACCCCGTCACCATCCCGGCAACCGGCATTGTCCAGCCCCGCCAGGCGGCATCCATCGCCCCCCAGGTCAGCGGCCGGGTGGAAAAAATAAACCCCCGCCTGGTGGCGGGAGGTTTCTTTACCGCCGGTGAACTGCTGTTTGCCATTGAAGACATCGACTACCGGCTGGCCCTGGAGCAGGCAGCCGCCAACCTGGTCAAAGCCAGGGTGGAAGTCATGAAGATCCAGAGCCTGGCCACCGTGGCCCGCCAGGAGTGGGAGCGGCTGCAGCCCGACGGCCGGGAAAAGCCCAACCCTCTGGTCCTCTACGAGCCGCAGCTACAGGAAGCTCTGGCCCAGCAGACCGCCGCGAAAGCCAGGCTGGAACAGGCAAAGATAAACCTTGAACGGACGAAAATCCGGGCGCCCTTCAACTGCTTCATTCGCAGTGAAAACCTGGACACCGGCCAGTACGTCAGGGCCGGCAGCCCGGTTATCGAAATCAACGGCACCGACAACGCTGAAATCATTACCCCCCTGCCCAATGCCGACTTCCGCTGGATTAACATCCCCCGGGGAAAAAAGCAGGAAAAAGGCTCGGCGGCAACGGTCATCATCGACGATCAGCAGCGGGAATACCGCTTCTCCGGGCGGGTGGTCCGCTCCCTGGGTGAAGTCGACCCCCGCGGCCGCATGGCCAGGGTGGTAATCGCCGTCAACGATCCCTACCAGCTGAAGACGAAAACTCCCGGCTACCATCCCGAGCTGCAGGCCGGCATGTTCGTCAAAGTCATCATCCACGGCCGGCGGCTGGAACAGGTCTACATCCTCCCCCGCGAAGCCCTCAGGGACCAGGAAACCGTCTGGGTCGTCGGCCGGGACAACACCCTGCAAATCAAACCGGTAACCATTATTCACCGGGAACGGCAAAACGTTCTGGTCAGCGCCGGTCTTGTCGACGGCGACCGGGTGGTGCTGACCAACCTCTACGGGGCGGCCCCGGGCATGAAGCTGCGGCCGCTGGACCGGGAAAAGCAGTCATGAACGGCGGCCCGGTAAAATGGATGGCCAACAACCACGTGGCCGCCAACCTGCTGATGCTGACCCTCATCATCGGCGGGCTGATCATGGGAATTTCGCTTAAGCAGGAAGTTTTCCCCGAGGTCACCCTCGACCGGGTGCTGGTTTCGGTGGTCTATCCCGGCGCCGGTCCCGAGGAAATCGAGGACGGCATCATTCTTAAAATCGAGGAAAACCTCACCGGCATTGACGGCATCAAGGAGATTCAATCCAAGGCGTCTGAGGGCATCGGCATCGTCATTGCCGTCCTTGAAGACGGAGAAGACGCCAACCAGGTCCTCCAGGACATCAAGAACGCCGTTGACCGGATCATCACCTTTCCCCTGGACGCCGAGGAACCGGTGGTCAGCATCCTCCTCAACCGCCAGGAAGTCATTTCGGTGGTGGTCTACGGCGATCTTTCACCCCGGGCCCTGCGGGAACAGGCGGAAATGATCCGGGACGACCTGCTGGAAAAACCGGAAATCACCCAGGTTGACCTGGGCGGCGTCCGCCCCTATGAAATTTCCATCGAAATCCCCGAATTCAACCTGAGGCGCTACAACCTGACCCTCAACCAGGTGGCCCGCCGCATCCGCCAGGCATCGCAGGACCTGCCGGCCGGGGAAATCAAAAGCCGGGGCGGCCTGATCCTGGTGCGCACCAAGGAAAAACGCTACTGGGGCCCCCAGTACGCCGACATCGTCATCATCAACAACCCCGACGGCACCGAAGTCACCGTGGGCGATCTGGGAGTAGTCAAGGACACCTTTGCTGAAACCGACGAGGAAGCCCGCTTCAACGATCAGCCGGCGGCGATGATCAAGGTCTTCCGGGTGGGGAAGCAGAAACCGACCGACATTTCCGCCATCGTCAAACAGTACGTCCGCGAAAAGCAGCCGCAGCTGCCAAAATCGGTGAAAATTTCCACCTGGAACGACACCTCGGAGCTGCTCCGCAGCCGCATGAACCTGCTGCGCAAAAACGCCTGTTACGGCCTGGTGCTGGTCTTCATCGCCCTCAGCCTGTTCCTGGAAATCCGCCTGGCGCTCTGGGTCATGCTGGGCATTCCCACCTCTTTTTTCGGCGCCATGCTGCTGATGCCTTCCATGGACGTCTCCATCAACATGATCTCGCTCTTCGCCTTTATCATGGCCCTGGGCATCGTCGTTGACGACGCCATCGTCGTCGGCGAAAACATCTACGCCCACCGACAGAAAGGGAAAGACTTCAACCAGGCGGCGGTCAGGGGAACACAGGAGGTTGCCGGACCAGTGGTTTTTTCCGTCCTCACCTCCATTGCCGCCTTCATTCCCCTGTTGGCCATTGAAGGCATCATGGGCAAGTTCATCAAGGTCATTCCCATGGTGGTAATCAGCGTCCTGGCCATTTCCCTGGTGGAATCCATTTTCGTGCTGCCGGCCCATTTGTCAATGGGCAAGGCCCGGCCGCTGCAAAGCGGCTTTCTCGGCGGCATCGAACGGGTGCGACTGACTTTCGGCAAGGCCCTGAAACGGTTCATCCAGGGACCCTACTACCGCTTCCTGCGTCTGTGCCTCCGCAACCGCTACGCAACCCTGGCGGCGGCCCTGGCCATCCTCCTGGTCTCCCTCGGCCTGGTGGGCGGCGGCGTCATCAAGTTCCGTTTCATGCCGGCGGTGGAGAGCGACATTATCAGGGTTTCCCTGGAAATGCCCCAAGGAACCCCGGTGGAACAAACGGCCAAGATTGAAGAATACCTGGTTGAACAGGGCATGGCCACCATTGCCGAATATGACCGAACCCTGCCGGCAGGACAGAGCATCTTCCGGCACCTGTACGCCGTGGTCGGCGGCACTATCGCCAAGGGTGGACCGGCGGGCGTTTTTACCAGCAGCAGTTCCAACCTGAGCGACATCGCCCTGGTCCTCATCCCCAGCGAAAAGCGCGAGATCACGGCAACGGAACTGGCCAACCGCTGGCGACGGCGGGTGGGCGAGATCCCCGGCATCGAATCGCTGATTTTCACTTCCAACCTGGTGCACATGGGCGCCAACATCGACATCCAGATTGCCCATGACGACTTCAACATCCTCAAGAAAGCCGCCGCGCAGGTAAAGCAGAGCCTGGAAATGTACCCGGGGGTTTCCGACATCGCCGACAATTTCTCCCAGGGGAAGCGGGAGCTGAAAATCCGCCTGAAACCGGCAGCCCGAACCCTGGGCATTACCGAGGAGGATTTGGGACGGCAGATACGCGGCGCCTACTATGGTGCCGAAGCCCTGCGCCTGCAGCGGGGCCGCAGCGAAGTCAAGGTCATGGTCCGCTACCCGGAAGCTGACCGTGAGTATCTGAACAGCTTTGAAGACATGAGGATCCGGACTCCCGGGGGCGGAGAGCTGCCCCTGTCGGAAGCCGCCGTTGTCACCGCCGGCCGGGGATACAGTGAGATCAACCGCTACAACCGCAAGCGGGTCATTGACGTCACCGCCAGCGTCGACGCCAGCACCGCCAACGCCGAAGAAATCATTACCGACCTCCAGAACACCAAACTGGCCCAGCTGAGCCACGATTATCCCGGCCTCAGTTTTTTTATGGAAGGAGAAGAAAAGGAAAGGCGGGACTCCATTGACAGCATGAAAAAAGGATTTCTGCTCGCCCTGCTGGCCATCTACGCTCTGCTGGCCATTCCTTTCCGCAGCTACAGCCAGCCGCTGCTGATCATGACCGCCATTCCCTTCGGCATGGTCGGCGCCCTGCTGGGACACCTGGTCATGGGCTACGAACTGAGCATCCTCAGCATCTTCGGCATTGTCGCCCTCTCCGGGGTGGTGGTCAACGATTCGCTGCTGTTCATTCACACCATCAACACCAACCGCCAGCAGGGCATGAAGCTGCTGCCGGCGGCCATCGACGCCGGCACCAGGCGCTTCCGCCCCATCATGCTGACCTCGATTACCACCTTTTTCGGCCTGGTCCCCATGATCCTCGAACAGAGCATGCAGGCAAAATTCCTCATCCCGATGGCCATCAGCCTGGGATTCGGCATCATGTTCGCCACCGGCATCACCCTGATTCTCATTCCTTCCCTTTACCTGATCCTGGAAGACCTCCGGCGCCTGCTGGGACTGCCGCCCCGGGAAAACAGCCGCGAACGGGATGAAGAACTGTCTGCCGAAGCCGCCCCTGAATCGCACTGAGCCGTAAGCAAACGGCAACAAAAAAGCCCCGGCAAGACTGCCGGGGCTTTTTGATGGTTGTACCTTAAAATCGTGACAAGGTGGTAAAGCTAGCGTGATTCCAGCCCTTTCACCAGGCCGCGGATCATCAGGTTGTAGGGGGTTTCCATCCCTACCCGCCTGCCGTATTCGACAATCTTCCCGTTGATGAAGTCCACTTCCGTCCGCCGCTTGTTTTCAATGTCCATCAGCATGGACGGCTTGTGGTCGCCGGCGTTTTTCATGTAGTTGATCGCGTAGGGGTAGTATTCCCAGCCCAGGGCAATTTCGTTGGCCCGGGCCACCCTGATGGACTCCTTGGCCAGCTGGTCGACCAGCTGAAAGACAATCGGGTCGCGCATCGCCTCGGCCATGGTCATCCCGGTCACGGCGCAGACGGGATTCATGCAGGCGTTCATGATCGACTTCCGCCAGACCATGTCAATGATGTCGTCGGTCCGTTCGGTAAGCAGGCCGCCCCTGGACAGAGCCGCGGCCACTCCCTCGGCGGCGGCTTTGCTGCCCGGGTCAAGTTCCTGGAGGAAATGGGGCGGATGATGGAAGGCCATGTGGACATGGCCGGGCTCAACCAGGCCGCAGCCGAAGTTGACCACCGCCCGCATGATGGCCTTTTTCTCCAGGCTTTCAGCCAGCACCAGTTCAGTGTCGATGCCGTTCTGCCAGCTGACCACGTACATGCCGTCGCGGTAAAAGCCCTGGATGGCCGAAGCAATCAGGTGGAGAACGGTCGCTTTGACGGTAATGATAATGACGTCGGGCGGATCGTCGGCCAAATCGTCAATATTGGTAATGGTGCGGGTTACCTTCTGCTGCAGGCTCTCCGCCCCGTCGATAATAATCCCGCGTTCGGCCGCCGGAGCCACCAGCTCGGGAATAATGTCGCACAAGGTAACTTCATAGCCGCCCTTCGCCAGAAACGCGGCGACGATGCTGCCCACCGGTCCGGCGCCGACAACGGCAAATTTTTTAAAATTCATGGCATTTCCGCTTGACATAACTGGCCTCCTACAATCTGTATTCTGAGAATCATTCGGCGCCTTCAAGAATCCCGAACGCCTTCGAGTCCACCAGCTTCATCCCGTGCTGCTGCAGGATGTCGATGGCCTTGTCCGTATCGCTGAAACGAAAGATCATCACCGCTGAATCACTGGTAAAACCGGCGAAGGCATACATGTACTGAACGCTGATGTTGGCATCCATCAGCGGCTTCAAGGCGTCCGCCAGGCTGCCGGCCTTGTCGGTGATAGCCACCGCTACCACTTCGTCCACCCGGGCGGGAAAGTGCTTTTCCATCATCACCCGCCTGGCTTTGGCCACGTCGGAAACCAGCAGCCTCAGAACCCCGTAATCAGACGCCTCGGCCAGGGTCAGAGCCCGCAGGTTGATGCCCGCGTCCCCCAGGGCCCTGGTGGCCTCGTACAAGCGTCCCGGTGAATTTTCCAGAAAAATTGAAATCTGTTTCAGCTTCATTTTCCCCACCTCCAGTTAAATTATTACCATGTTGAACTCCAGCCGGCGGGCACCGCGCGCCGGGTTTCAGTTACTAGTATAATCATTCCGGCATTATTTGCAAGCGGCGAATACCATCCCTGGACCGGGGCGCGGCAACATCCTTTGCATCACCCGTGCCAGCCAACTGCCGCCTACACCGTCAGCAGCTTCTCGTTGTCCTTCAACAGTCGGGTCATCAGCTCCCCGGTATAGATCACTTTGACCCCCAACTGCTCCAGCTCGTCAACCACCTTCAACTGCTCGGCACAGGCCCGGCAGGCCAGCAGTTCAACCCCGGTTTCCCGCAAATCCCGCAAACCGTCCTGAATCAGCTCATTTTCAGCCGCCAGCTGCGTCGCCGCCCCCCAGATGATGATAGTCACCCGGTCCCACCAGCCGCGCAGCAGGGAATTCTTTCCGTACATGAACACCATTTTCCGCGCCGTTTCCACCTGGCCACTGGTCCAGAGAATATGCAGATGATCCATAACGTCCCTCCCGGGGATTTCACCCCTCCTGTCTCTCTCCCTTTATCACTACAAAAGCCCCCTGGCCATAACCATCTTCAATTCCAGTTGCCATTTCCGGCCCCAGAAGCGTCTGCAGCACCTCAAATTTCCGGAATCCGGCCTTTCGCAGGGCAGCAAGGACTTCGGGAACCGAAAAAAATTCCGCCTCCCGGTAAAACTTACTCCTTTCCTTCCGCTCCTGGTACTGCCGGCCAAGGCTGCTGTTCTTGTCCACGAAGCCAACCACGATAAATCCTCCGAAGCGCAGCACCCTGAACGATTCCAGAAATGACTGCAGCAGATCGTCGACAAAGCAAATGGTAGTCACCATCAGGACAAAATCAAAGGAACGATCGGCAAAAGGCAGCGCCTCCGCCACCCCGCGGACCACCCGAATGCCGCCGGCCGCCGCCTTCGCGGCCATCCCTGCCGCCGGCTCCAGCCCGGCTTTGATCCCCAGGGGCAGGGCGAACTTCCCCGAACCGACCCCCACTTCCAGCCCCCGGTCCTTCCCCACCGGAACGAACCGCCCGACGGCCCGGAGTTCGGCCTCGTAGATCTCCCGGTGGCAGTCAAACCAGGCGTCGTAAAGATCGGCATGCTGTTCAAATGCTTCGGTTTTCGCCATTATGTTTCATCCCACCGCCAATGACGGCAAAAATCTCGATCCTGTCTGTCCCTAAAAATCCGCCGGGCTGCGCACCGCCACCCCCGGCCGGTTCAGGACGTGGGTGTAAATCATCGTCGTCGAAACGTCGTCGTGCCCCATGAGCTCCTGCACCGTGCGGATGTCATATCCGCCTTCCAGCAGGTGGGTGGCAAAACAATGGCGCAGGGTATGACAGCCGACATTTTTCACCAGACCGGCCTTGTCCGCCGCTTTTTTGACCGCCCGCTGCAGGCCGCTTTCATGCAGATGATGCCGACGGACTTCACCGCTGCGCGGATCGACCGACAAACGGCGGGACGGAAAGAGGTACTGCCAGCCCCACTGTTTGGAAGCGTTTGGATACTTACGCTCCAGGGAGGGCCAGATATACACCCCGCCAATTCCCTGCTCCCGATCCTGCTCGAAAAGTTTGCGCACCATAAGCAGGTGTTCCCGCAACAGAGGGATATATCTTTCCGGCAAGACCGTTACCCGATCCTTCTGACCTTTACCATCCCGAATCATGATCTGCCCCTGGGCGAAATCAACATCTTTTACCCGCAGGCGCAGACATTCCATCAGTCGTAAACCGCCGCCATAGAGCAAGCCGGCCTGCAGCAAGTAGACGCTATCCAGGTTGGCCAGCAGGCCTTCCACTTCTTCCCGGGAGAGAACCACCGGCAGGCGCCGCGGCTTTTTGGCCCGGACAAAATCACTGAAATCCCCGGCCTCACGGCCCAGCACTTCACGGAAAAAAAAGACAATGGCGTTCAAAGCCTGATTCTGGGTACTGGCCGAAACCTGGCGCACCCGGGCCAGGTAATCCAGATATTCCCTGACCGCCTCGCTATCAAGCTCATCCGGCGGTTTGAGATCAAGAAAAGCCAGGAACCGGGCCAGCCAGCTGCCGTAGGACTGCTCGGTACGCAGGGAATAATGCCGCAGCCGCAATGCCTTTTCAAGCTTTTTAAATAAGTCGCGGTAGCGCTTTTTCGCCTCTCCCACCCCCGGGCCGGCATCGCGAAACGTTTCCTCTTCATGATCGCCTTTTCCCAAATCAAGATTCAGCAAATCTCCATATAAAATATCCAGCGCCGCTCTGGCCTGCTCCACCTGCCAGGGTCTTCCCTTCACTTTCAGGTCATCGAGAAACGCTTCCACATCCTGCTGACTCCTCACCTTTAACGGCTTCCCTTTGAGAGACTTGGCAAATTTCTCCGCCCAGCGGACATACCACTTGGCTTTGTCAACCGGAACTCCTGTTTTAATGACAATATCCCTGTAAACCCGCCAAAAGTCCTTGACTTCTTTCCCCCCATCTCCCATAATGTTTTTCTCCAACTAAAACTATATATTGGAAATAACAAGAGGCTGTATAGAATATAATATTGCAATATACTGAAACTGAAAATATTGTCAAATAAAGAAAATATCTAATTCGATATTTCATGTTTCAGTATAATAAAATGTTAGGTTCTGATGATTACTGTTTTATCTTAAGGAAGGAAAAATCTATGACGGTTGAATCCACATTGGTCTTTGCTTTAGCCATGCTGATTTTAGCAGCCACACCTGGCCCCGGGGTTTTCGCAGCTCTTGCTCAGGCACTTTCCTCGGGCTTTCGTTCGTCCATAAATGTAATTGCCGG